>CBEVHI010000010.1:0-24950 GCA_965549635.1 uncultured bacterium
CCGGGCACGACGTTTTCGGGCAGGTGTGTCTCCAGGGCCCACCAGCCGGCGGGGATCGAGGGCCTGTCGGCCGTCAGCGAAGATGCGAGTATGGGCTCACCCGCTTTGATCGCGAAGCGGGCAGCCCCGCCGAGGTCGGGCGCAATGGGCAGGAGATCGTCCGGCACCTGACGCCACGTGACCAGCCCCGCGTCGATGGTTGCCCCTGCAGGGATGTCCTCTGCTGCGAACGGGTAGAGGATGTTCCCGGAGGGTCGCAGATCGACCCACGCGGCGATCAGGATGATCAGGGCGGCGCCGACCCAGCGGAGATACGGCGGGCGCGAGAACCAGTACATGTTCGGAACGTACCTCTTTCTGCGGTGACGCGGAAGGTGTCCGGCTCAAGGTCCCCTGGATCCTGCCGATCGTTGGTTGGATGAAGCGTGATGCGTTGAAGCGTCTCTCTTGGTGGGAGTCCTCCGGGAGGGTGCTGGCGTCGATCATGGTGGCGGTCCTCTGCATCGCCGAAGGGATCGTCATCTACGCCGGCCACTCGATGCGTACTTCGGTGACCGAAGCCAGGGAGGCCATCTACTTCACGGAGATTCAGGATGCCACGATCCATCTCGCGAACTCCGCGTGGGCAAAGGCCGAATTGGCACGTGGCAACGGAGGTTCACTGGCACTCGAGGATCTCACGTCGGACCTCATTGTGACCGGTGCCGAGATTGAGCGATCGATCGAAGCGCTGCGCGAGATGGAGGGCGGCGACGAGCACTCCGAGCTGGTCGAACTCGAGAGCAGACTTCAACGCGTCCGCCGGGCCGCGGCGGGAATCGTGGTAGGCGCATTCACTCCGGACGTCCTCGATCGCATGGTCGCTTCGCTCGAATTGGAGCTGAGCGGGCTGAATGAAGTCACTGGCAGACTGCTTCGGGAAGAACAGGAGAGCATCCTCTCTGTCAATACGAGATTGGAGGGAGCTCGCAAGGCCGTGGAGAAGGCGCTGCCGATGGTGCTGCTCTTGGGATTCGGCGCCGTGGCCGCCCTATTCGGACTCTCGCGTCGATTGGCGACAGCCGACGCCGAGGCACGCCGAGCGAAAGAGCGATCGCATGTGCTGGAGGCGGTGACGCACGAACTTCGGACTCCGCTGAGCGTGATCCTGGGTTTGTCCTCCGAACTTGCGGACGCCCCCGACTCCTTCACTGCGAAAGAAATTGCTGAGTTCAGCCGACTCCTCCGTCAGCAGAGCTGGCTGGTGACGGACAAGGTGGAGAGTGCTGCTCTGACGCTGCGGAGCGCCGGCGAGGTCAGGGTTGCCCACCAGGAAGTCGACATCGGTGAAGAAGTCCGCCGGTCTGCAGCCATGCTGGATCTGTCGGTGCCGGTGAGAGGAGAAGGAGTCGTGCGGGCTGACCGGGAGCGCGTGCGGTTCATCCTGCGCAGCCTGATCGCGAGAGCCTTTCAGAGCAGAAGCCGCGAGGCGTTCGTCGATATTCTCGAGGGGGACGCGAACGTCGCTGTCGAGGTGAGGGACGACGGCGACGGGCCAACGGAGAACGCCTTCGCAGGGTCCGATGGCCGGGGCAACAACCCAGGATCGGCATTGTCCAGGAGCGACCTGGCCACATGCCGGCGGCTCGCCGTTCTGATGGGGGGCGACCTGAGCTATAGGAGGGAGGAGGAATTGAGCGTCTTCACCCTGATCCTTCCCCGAGCCATTGACACGCCAGGCCCCGCAGAAGTCCGACAGTCGACGAGCTTTGGACCGGTGGCTGCCTCGAGGGTGCACGCGCTCGACGGCGATGATCAAGTTTCGGTGGCCAGTCTGAGCTAGCCGGTGGCGTCAGAGAGCGCTGACTGGCATGAGCAGGTTCGGGGAGCCGCCTCCGCTGCCGGAATGAGCCGGCGGACGGTCTCCTTCAGCGTCTCGAGTGTCTCGCCGAACAGCCGCATCACCTCGGCGTGCGTGACGGCTTCGATCTCGCCTTCGACTCCCACGTCGTAGTCGGTGACGACGGCGAGGTTCACGAAACACATTTCGAGTTCCCGGGCAAGGGGCGCCTCGGGAAACTGGGTCATGTTGAGGAGGTGCCAGCCGTTGGAGGCGAACCACTTGCTCTCTGCCCGCGTAGAGAAGCGCGGCCCCTGGATGATCACGTTGGTTCCACCGTCGTGCACGGTGGCGCCTGCCGCTCTTGCCGCGTCGAGCGCCAGGGGCCGAAGTTCCGGGCAGTACGGGTCGGCAAACGAGATGTGGGCCGTCTCCGGCCCGTCGAAGAAGGTTGAAGGGCGTCCCCAGGTGCGGTCCACGAGCTGGTCGGCGATGACGATGTGTCCTGGTGCGTACTCCTCGACCAGACTGCCGACAGCGCATGGGGAGATGATGCGGTCCACGCCGAGGTGTTTCATTCCCCACACGTTGGCCCGGTAGTTGACCTTGTGGGGTGGGAACTCGTGGTGCTCTCCGTGGCGGGGAAGGAAGGCAACGTCTACGCCTTCGATCGTCCCGACCATGTACGCCGCGGACGGATCCCCGTAGGGAGTCTCGACACGAGCGCTCCTGGCGTTGTCGAGAAACTCATAGAAGCCTGTTCCGCCGAATACACCGATCATTCCTCGCCCTTCTTGCTGGTCTTCTTGGTCTGTGAGTCCGTCGCGTAGAAACCCGATCCTTTGAAGATGATGCCGGCAGGGTGGAAGACCTTCTGGAGTTCGCCTCCGCACTCGTCGTGGGTGGTGAGGGGCTTGTCGGAGAAGGACTGGAAAGCGTCGAACCGCTTTCCGCATCGTTTGCAGACGTATTCGTAGGTGGGCATGACGACTCGAGACGGTGGTGGATTGCGCCCGAATGATATCAAGGCAGCGGACGCGTGCATCTGTGGGTGGTCGAGGGCGCACCGGCAGTCCCGTCGGTACACTCCGCAACCATGACGATTGGTTGGATCCTCGTGCTGGTCGGCGCCTACCTGCTCGGAAGTGTGGACTTCGCGGTGCTCATCGCTCGTGCACGTGGGCTGGACATCTACAGTCGGGGCAGCGGGAATCCGGGGGCCTCGAACGTCTACCGGTCCGTTTCCAAGAACGCCGGGGCGCTCGTGCTCGTTCTCGACCTGCTCAAGGGACTCACGGCCGGACTGGTGGGCGCAGCGATTGGTGGGCCGGCCCTGGGCGCGGGGGCCGGTGCCCTGGCGGTGCTCGGACACTGCTATCCGATCTTTCACCACTTCCGGGGCGGCAAGGGCGCCGCGACGCTCTCCGGGGTCATGTTCGCGCTCTATCCGATTGCGGCGTTGGTGCTACTCGTCGTGTTCATTGTCCTCGTTCTTGCGACCCATATCGCCGCTGTCGGTTCGATCGTCGTGACCCTCGCCGCGGTCCCCGGCGCCTGGCTGACCGGGGGCAGTGGATGGGCGCTGATCTGGATGGGAACGGCTGCCGCGCTCGTGCTCTATCGTCACCGCAGCAACATTGCTCGTCTGTTGAAGGGGATCGAACGCAAGGTGGTGGAGGAGTGAAGATCGATGTCGCCGTCATCCCTGCTGCCGGACGAGGCACCCGGCTTCGGCCGGCGACCAGGGTGATCCCGAAGGCACTGGTCCCGATCGTCGATCGACCCGCTGTCCAGTATGCAGTCGAAGAGGCCGCTCGCGCCGGGGCTACCGAGGCAATCGTCATCGTCGATCCCGGAGTCGGCTCCCTGGTCCTCGAGCACTTCCTGGGCGAAGGACCGCTCCCCGGATTGGCGCACATGACCATTACCCCGGTCACTCAACCCGAGCCTCTGGGATTGGGCCATGCCGTCCTGATTGCGAAGGAGGCAGTCGGCGATCGGTCGTTCTTCTGCCTGCTCGCCGACAACATCCCTCGCGTCGACGTGATCGACAAGATGGCAGCCCGGTTCGATGAGACGTCGATGGTCTCTTTGCGCGAACTCAACGATGACTTCCTCGAGCGGTACGGCGTGATCGTCCCCGGTGGATGGCGCTCGGACTCCGTCGTCGAGGTGCGCGGTGCCGTAGAGAAGCCGGGCGCGGCTCAGGCGCCGTCCCGGCTCGGACTCATCGGCCGCTACATCTTCACACCGGAGATCTTCGAAACCCTCGATGGCCTTACCCCTGGGTGGGGCGGGGAGGTGCAGCTCACCGATGCCATCGACGCGCTCGGTCGAGCCGGCCGGTGCGAAGGGTTTGTCTCGGAGAACGATCTGCTCGATGTGGGAACCCCCGCAGGGTTGCTGGAGGCCTCGACGGTGCTCGGCCTCGCCCACGGCAAACTCGGAGGAGCGTACCGGCGGTTCCTGGAGAGTCTGTTGTGAAACCTCGCAAGGAAGCGCAGCGAGCGGTCCTCGAAGCTGTCGGGAGGCTCGAAGCGGTGCATGCTCCCTTGGAGCACGCCCTGGGACTGGTGCTCGCCGAGCCGGTCACCGCTCTCGGCGACGTGCCGCCGTTCTCCAACTCGGCGATGGATGGATACGCCTTGTTGGCAGCCGACATCGAGCGGACCCCCGTCGAGCTTCAGGTGATCGAAGATGTTCCTGCGGGCCACGTGCCGACCCGGCAGGTTTCGTCCGGGTCGGCGATCAAGATCATGACGGGGGCGCCCATGCCTGACGGCGCCGACACGGTCGTGGAAATCGAGGCGACCGAGCCGGGCGAGCGCTCCGTATTGGTGCTCGAGACGCGCAGGCGAGGGGCGAACGTTCGGCCTGCGGGAGGCGACGTGACCGCCGGTACGAAGGTCTTCGCGGCGGGGGAACGGCTGGGTCCCGCCCATCTGGGAGTGCTCGCCTCACTCGGAATCATCGAGCCGGTCGTTGCCCGGCGACCGATCGTTGCCGTGCTCTCTACCGGGGATGAGCTCCTGCCACCGGATGCCACCGACGTGGCTCCGGGCAAGATTCGGGACGCCAATCGCACCAGTTTGCGGGGCATGCTTGCCGGCGTCGGGGCCGAGATGCTCGACTGCGGCATCGTCGGGGACGATAGGGCTGTCCTCGAGTCGACCCTGGCCAGAGCAGCCGGCGATGCGGATGTGATCCTCACCTCCGGAGGCGTGTCGATGGGAGAGTACGACCTGGTCAAGGCGGTCCTCACCGACCTCGGATCGGTCGCCTTCTGGAGAGTTGCCCAACAGCCGGGCAAGCCGTTCGCGTTCGGCAAGATCGCGGACACGCCGTTGTTTGGTCTTCCTGGGAACCCGGTGTCGGCCATGGTGTCCTTCGAGCAGTTCGTGCGCCCTGCCCTCCTGTCCATGATGGGGGCAACGGCGCTCTTTCGAACACAGGTGACGGGAACGATCGAGACGCCGCTATCGACGAGTCCGGCCAAGGATGTGTTCATCCGGGTCCGCACCCGGATCGAGGGTGACGCGATCGTCGCGGCACCCGCCGGAGGGCAATCATCGAACGTCTTGTCGGCGATGGCACATGCCGACGCGTTCGCTCTCATACCGGTCGGTGTCGGTGAGGTCGACGCCGGGGATGCCGTCACACTGGAGATGTTCTCCTGGCCGGAGACCCGAACGTTGGAGGCGCTCGATGCCTGATGAATTCACCCATCTCGACGAACAGGGGCACGTCCACATGGTCGATGTCGGTGGCAAGCCGGTCACCCAAAGGACCGCGGTCGCCGAAGCGTTCGTCCGCATGGCCGACTCGACGAAAGCCCGACTGTTCGCGGGAGACCTGCCCAAAGGTGACGCCCTGGCCGCAGCGAGAGTGGCCGGAATCATGGGAGCAAAACGCACCGCCGAGCTGATCCCTCTATGCCACCCGATCTCGATCACGTCGGTCGGCGTGGAGGTCAGCCGGCACGATGAGGGTGCGCGGATCGAAGCCATCGTTCGAACCCAAGACCGCACCGGAGTGGAGATGGAGGCCATGACGGCCGTATCGGTGGCCGCCCTCACCATCTACGACATGGTCAAGGGCGTCGATCGGGGTGTCGAGCTCACCAATGTTCGGCTCATCTCCAAGTCGGGCGGACGCTCCGGGGAGTGGCGTCGATGAGGGCGCTGGTCGTGACGGTCAGCGACAGGGTCAGCCGGGGCGAGGCGACGGACCGGTCCGGCCCGGAAGTCGCCCAACGTCTCGAAAGCCTCGGGTTTGCCACGGAGCTGCTCGTCGTTCCGGACGGTGTGTCGTCGGTGCGGTCGGCGCTCGAAGCGGCAGTCGTCGAGGGGTTCGATGTGGTGGTCACCACCGGCGGGACCGGTTTTTCGCAGAGAGACCTGACTCCAGAGGCGACCCTCGAGGTTGTGGAGCGTCCGGCACCGGGAATCGCGGAGGCGATGCGGGCGGCCACTTTCGGTGTCAACCCGCACGGGATGCTCTCACGGGGTGTCGCCGGGATCGCCGGCTCCACACTGATCATCAACCTGCCGGGATCCGTCGCGGGAGCCGTGGAGTCCCTCGACATCGTTGCCCCCGCTCTCGGGCATGCGGTCGCGCTTCTGAGCGATGAGCCTTCGGGTCACACGCCCAGCCAGGCTTCATGAGGTCCGGAAGAAGGTGCGGCCTGTTGATAACTTGTCGGAGCACGAGGTAGTGACCTAATCTCGGGGTGAGCGACGGGCGGATACGTGGAAGCAACGGCGGTCATAGTCATATTTGTGCTGGCAGGAGTCTGGGCTGCCTTTCTGCTGCCCTCCGTATTCACCTCCCGACGTGATCGACCCACCGAGTCTGCCCGTGAGTTCACTCGCCTTTCCGCCCGCCTGAGCGCAGTCGGGACAGGAACGACCATCGAACCGATGCTCACCCGCCGACGCGTGCTGGCCCGTAGGCGTCGGGCACTTGTCTTCCTCGTAACGATCGCTGCCGCCACCCTCGCCGTCGCCATCTGGCGCGGTTCTACGTCCCTCCTGATCGCCCACATCGCGATGGACGGAGTCATCGCCTGGTACCTGGCGATGCTCGTCCAGATTCGACAGCGCCGCGAGGCGTCGTTCGTCGTCGACATTCGAGAGCCGGAGACCGAGGACCAGGAGCCGGTGCGGGTGCTGGCGAACGGCTGAACGTATGGAGATTTCCCTCGAAACGGTGGAGACGATCGCTCGCGCCGAATTCGATGCCAAGTTCGCTGCTCGAGAACGCGGGTTGAGTGTGTCCCGCAAGGCGATTCGCAGCTCGGCCAACGCCATCCGTGCGTTCCACCGCGGAGAGATGGAGCGGTGCGAGCAGCTGATGGACGAGGCCGGAGCCTTGTTGGCCGAGGCGGTCGCGGTCCTCGAGCAACACCCTGACGTACTGTTCACCGGCTTCGTCGCCGACGCCGCCAAGGAGTACGCCGAGTCCCGATTGACGTATGCGCTCGGGCTGGGCCGGCCGCTGCCGAAGCCCGATGAGCTGGGCGTGTTCGTCGGGTCGTATCTGCATGGCCTGGGTGAGGCGGTAGGTGAGCTGCGCCGCCGGCTCCTCGACTTGCTGCGGGCAGGCGAGCTCGACCGGGCGGAAGCAACACTGAAGGCGATGGACGACGTCGTCGATCTTCTCGCCAGTCTCGACTATCCCGATGGCATGACTCGCGGTCTGCGCCGGACGACGGATGTGGCGAGGGCTCTCGTCGAACGCAGCCGCTCGGATCTGACGACGACGATCGTGCAGGAACGGCTGCGCAAGGATCTGGCCGACCAGCTCTGATCTGGCTTCCGGAGCCGTGACTACAATGCCGTTCGCCCTTGGGGGTGTAGCTCAGCCTGGCAGAGCGCTTCCCTCGCACGGAAGAGGCCAGGGGTTCGAATCCCCTCACCTCCACCCAAGGAAACCCCTGCGCGTGGCGAGGGTTCTGCGCGTTCGCGAGGTTGCATGCCCCGGACCCAAGAAGCAGCGCATGACGGGGCGCTGACCGGGCCGGGGCATGTCAGCAGAGTGATCGGCGATCAGCCCGTGACCGGCGTCTTCATCCAGTGAGCTTCTCTCCGGCCCGGATCGCCACCGGGATGATGTTCCCCGGCGGCGGTAGCGGGCAGGCGAATTCGTCGTCGTACACGCACCACGGATTCTGGGCGACGTTGAAGTCGATCGTCGCCACGCCGCCATCGATCTCGACCGGCACGTAGCGACCACCCTCGTAGGTTTCCGTGCCTGCGGTGGCGTCACGGATGGGGATGAATGCCTCCCCGTCACCGGAGTCGAGGACCGTGAGCGAGCACGGGTGTCCGAGGATCGCGACGTCGACCGTTCCGACGAGGTGGTAGTGCCGATCGGCCCCGGTCGTATGCGTAATCGGGATCGTTCCCTCGGCAGCGGTGAACCGTGCCTGCAGCACCAGCGTCGGCTCGTACGGGTAGTACGTCAGACCGGAGAACGACACACGTTGCTCCTCCGGCAGCGGCGAGGCGAAGTCCTCTGCGAAGAAGCGATCTCTCTCGGTTCGGTAGGCGGCGAGTTCGGTGGCGTTCATGGTGGCGGCGGATCGTAGCGGCGCCACCGTTTCACAGCGTCGGTCGTCACGGTACGATCCTGTCCCATGGTTGACTCCCTCGTAGAGGCACACGCGCTCACCAAGCGGTTCGGTGACTTCACCGCAGTCGACGGCGTCGACTTCACCGTCGAGTACGGCGAAGCATTCGGCTTCCTCGGCCCCAACGGCGCCGGCAAGACCTCGACGATGCGCATGATCGGGGCGGTGTCGCCGGTCACCCAAGGGAGCCTGACCGTACTCGGCATGGATCCGGCCACCCAGGGAGCGCGCATCCGCGCCCGCCTCGGTGTTGTTCCCCAGGAGGACAACCTCGACCAGGAACTGTCCGTGTTCGAGAACCTGTTGGTCTACGGCCGCTACTTCGACCTCCCGCGGTCGCTGATCACCGAGCGGGCCGACGAACTGCTGGAGTTCGCTCAGCTGACCGAGCGACGGAACGATCAGGTGGAACCCCTCTCCGGAGGGATGAAACGCCGGCTGACCATCGCCAGGGCGCTGATCAACCAGCCGGACGTACTCCTCCTGGACGAACCCACCACCGGCCTCGACCCCCAGGCTCGGCACGCCCTCTGGGACCGCCTCTACCGACTCAAACAGCGTGGGGTGACGCTGATCATCACCACGCACTACATGGATGAGGCCGAGCAGCTCTGTGACCGGCTGGTCGTCATGGACAAGGCGAAGATCGTGGCGGAAGGTTCCCCACTGCAGCTGATCGAAGCGCATTCGACGAAGGACGTTGTCGAGCTGCGGTATCCCGTCGGCCGGCAGGAGGCAGCGGTGCCTTTGCTCGAGGGTCTTGCCAAGCGCATGGAGGTGCTGCCGGACAGGGTGCTCCTCTACACCGACGACGGCGACCGCACCGCCGCAGAGATCGCCGCGAGTGGCTCCCGTCCCGAGACCATCGTGGTGCGCCGGAGCACCCTCGAGGACGTGTTCCTGCGTCTCACCGGGCGGAGCCTGATCGACTGATGGCTGCTGCAGCCGTTCGCGTCGTCGAGGCCCACGCCAGGGTGTATCGACGCACGTGGCGGGGGAGCGTCATCTCCACGTTCCTCAGCCCCGTGCTCTATCTGCTTGCCATGGGGATCGGTCTCGGCACACTGGTCAACCGAGGCGCAGGGACCGCGTCGGTTGGCGTCCCCTACCTGACCTATCTTGCTCCCGGGCTCCTCGCGGCCGCTGCAATGCAGACGGGTGCGGGAGACGGGTCGTGGCCGGTCATGGCGGGCATCAAGTGGACCAAGACCTACTTTGCCACCCTTGCTACGCCGATCCGGATCGCCGACCTGGTCGTTGGCCACCTGGGCTGGGTGGGGATACGCATGACGTTCGTCTCGACCGTCTTCGTCGTCATCATGGCGGTGTTCGGAGCCGTCGGCATCGGCGCCGGCATGGTGGCGGTCCTTCCCGCGGTACTCACCGGACTGGCGTTCGCAGCACCCGTATCCGGCTACGCAGCATGGCTGAAACGCGACACGGGACTCTCCAATCTGTTCCGGTTCGGGATCGTCCCGATGTTCCTGTTCTCCGGGACGTTCTTCCCGATCACCCAGTTGCCGGGATGGATGCAGCCGCTCGCCTATGCGGTCCCGTTGTGGCACGGCGTCGAGCTGAGCAGGGCCGCGGCGCTCGGAACCGCGACGACGTTCTCACCGTTCATTCATGTGGCCTACCTGCTGGTCTGGATCATCGGCGGAACCCTGTTCGCCATTCACACCTTCACCAGGAAGCTCGGGCAGTGACCGCCGGGACCCTGATGGCCAGGATCGTGCCGCCGTCGGCGATGGGCGGCCGTCGAGCGCGCCACCTGCTCGAACGGAACTTCCTCGTCTACCGGCATGCGTGGATCGTGATCTTCTCCGGCTTCTTCGAGCCGTTGTTCTACCTGTTCTCGATCGGGGTCGGGCTCGGCAAGCTGGTCGGCGACGTCGTCGGGCCCACCGGCGAGCCGATCTCCTACGCCGCATTCGTCGCTCCTGCGCTGCTCGGGGCTGCCGCCATGAACGGCGCCGTCTACGAGTCGACGTTCAACATCTTCTTCAAACTCAAGTACGCCAAGATCTACGACGCCGTTCTGGCCACTCCTCTGGCCCCGGGGGACATCGCCATCGGGGAGATCGCCTGGTCGCTGTTCCGGGGGGCCCTGTATGCGACGGGGTTCCTCGTCGTCATGTGGATCATGGGTCTGATGCCTTCGCTGTGGGGTCTGCTGGCGATCCCCGCCGCCCTGCTGCTCGGATTCGGTTTCGCCGCGGCCGGCATGGCGGCGACCTCGTTCATGCGATCGTGGCAGGACTTCGATCTCATCCAGCTCGTGACCCTGCCTCTTTTCCTGTTCTCCGCCACGTTCTATCCGCTCAGCGTCTATCCGGAGTGGCTGCGATGGACCGCCCAGCTGTCACCGCTGTACCACGGGGTCGTCGTCATCCGCTCCCTCACGCTCGGACTGCTCGACTGGACGATGGCCTATCACGTCGGATTCCTGGTCGTCATGGGTGTGGCCGGAGTGGTGGTGGCGGCGCGCAGGTTGGAGAAACTGCTCCTGGCGTAGAGGCCGACCTGCCGGTGCTCGCGATACTTCGACAAGGGTCTGGTTTCTGTCGGGGGAACGAGATATGATCGAACATATGTTCGATAGCGATGAGTGGGTTCCTGAGAATGTAGATGCCCTGGAGCCGGGTCCCGTGTTGGCGGCGTGGTTGTCGTCGGTGGACGTGGCTGGGTTGTCTGGGGCGGATCGGGTGCGGGTGTTGCGGGCCCGGGCCCGGTTGGTGGCGCATGTCGAGGCGTTGGTGTTGGCGGATACAGTGGCGGTGTTGGATGCGGTCGCGGATTTGGACGGCGTCGAGGATGACGAAGTGTTCAGGGCAGCCGCGGCCGAGGTGGCTACGGCGTTGCATCTGACCCGCCGGTCGGCGGAGTCGCAGCTGGAGTTTGCTGTTTCGTTGCGTCGGCGGTTGCCACAGGTGTGGGAGGTGTTGGCCGCCGGGGACATCGATGTGCGGCGAGCGAAGGTGATCGAACATGGCACATCGCATCTGGATGCTGTGGGGGCTCGGCGGGTCGCCGACCAGGTGTTGGGAGAGGCTCCGACGTTGACGACTGGGCAGCTGCGGGTCCGGTTGCGGAGACTCTGTATCGAGACGGACCCCGAGGATGCACAGGATCGCTATGAGACGGCGGTCACCGACCGGCGTGTGGTGGTGGAGCCGACCGTGGACGGGACCGCGAACCTGTTGGGCCTGGATCTCCCCCCGGACCGGGTAGCGGCGATCAGTGCCCGGATCGACCATCTCGCCAAGAGTTTGAGAACGTCGGCGGAGTCCCGCACGATGGACCAGCTACGTGCTGACGTCCTCTTGGACCTGCTCGACGGCACCCGAAACGCCACGGGCGGGATCGTGGAGGTGCGCGTCGATCTGGCCACCCTCGCCGGACTGGAAAACCATCCGGGTGAGGTGGGCGGGTACGGGCCGGTCATCGCTGAGATCGCCGGCAAGCTCACCGACCGGTATCAGGGGGGTTCCTGGCGGTATGTCGTTACCGACCCGACCTCGGGGATGCCTGTCGACGTCGGGGTCGTCCGACGCAGGCCCACCGCTCGCCAACGCAGGGCCGTCGAAGCGACCCACCGGACCTGTGTCTTCCCGGGCTGCCGGATGCCCGCATCGGCGTGTGACCTGGACCACACCACCCCCTGGGTACACAAACACCTCACCTGGATCGGAGGGCTCGCGCCCCTGTGCCGGCACCACCACATCCTCAAAGACGGCATCGGCTGGACCTACCGACCCCTTGCAGACGGCGACTACCTCTGGACCAGTCTCCTTGGCCACACCTACACCACCAGCGGCCAATCACCCTAGTGGTGCGTCGCACAAATGATTGCCGCATCTCTCCGTCCCTCTCCGTCCCTGGCTGCGTCCTCCGCCTCGACGCACCGCACAGGGTGCGCCTTCGTTGTGCGTCCTTGCCAGATGACGCAGAGTCCTCGGAGATTCGCGGGCACTAATTGAGCGACACACCACTAGAAACAAGCGGGCCCCCGCCTAGCGATGTTCCGAACTACGCATCAGACCCGTCATGGACCGCGACCGTTCTCTTGCCGAGCAGGTTGAGACGAGTCGAGCGGACCGTCGACGGCTCGACCACCGAGCCATCCGCGAAACGGAATCGGAGGGCGTCCTCCGGACACTGCACGATGCAGGCACCGCACAGGATGCAATCCGCCGGCCGTGCGATGACGACCTTGTGGGCGTGACCATCCATGACCAGCACCTCGCGTGGACAGACGAGGACGCACTGGGCCGTTCCCGTGCAGAGGTCGGCCAGCAGTTCGACCGCGAAGTCGCTCGGGTTGACCGAACTGGACAGGACAGGCGTCGACCCGGCGAGGTCGACCGAGACGATCCCCGTTCCGATCACAGCGGCCGCGGCGAGGGTGATGGCGGTGTTGGTCGAGAACAGTCCGAAGACTGCGAGCAGAAGGGCGCCGATCCCGAATCCGGCGACTGCCAGCATCCCGTAGACGGGAATCCCCCGCCGCGTGCTCAGCGGCAACCAGGGGACGCCGACGAAGAGGCCGAACACGATGAGCGTGACCGCCGCGGCGTCGATCAATGCGGCCGGTGCCCCGGTGATCGGCCAGAGAATCAACCACAGGATCGGCACCATTGGACCGACCCACATAAGGGCCATCTGCAGACGATCGGACAGGGGAAAACGCACGGAGCGTTCGTCCTTGGTGGCGTGCGCTCCCCTGGCCAGGAAGGAGGGGATGTCGTCTGCGGAGACCGGTCCCCACGTTGTGTGCCAGCCGGTGGCAGCTTCGATCTTGCTTCGTTCGACGCCGGTGGCCACCAGTTGGGGAAGGATCAGGTGGCGGTGGTCCACCTGATCCGCGACCCCGCTGGTACGCAGCGCGGCGATCACATCGTGGTGGGTGAGGTGGCCGCCCCCGGCTGCACACCAGACGTTGATGCCGTTGCTGTCGGCGACCAGCAGCCATGCGTGGTGACCTCGCAGCGCCTCTCGGACCCGGCGGACCGTGAGGGTGTAGTTGCCGGTGAGCAGCACCGGGGACGAACGGTCGGGGTGACCGATCGGGAAGAGACCGGTGGGGGCGCGGTGCGGAAAGATGCGGAGTGCCGAGTCGAACACCGTGTCGATCATCTTGCTCATGATGGTCTCCTGCAACTGAAGATCGCGAACGACGGCCAGGGATGCTCCTTCTCGATGTCCGCGAACCCGGCTCGCTGCAGCGCGTCGGCAAGTCCGTGCACCGGATGGGTGGTCTGCTGAGTGAGCAGCCACGTGGTCGCCAGTATCGGCAGCCGGAAGAGCCGGTAGGCGAAGCGAGCCCCGGCGCTTTTTGGCTCTACCTCGTCGGCGATCACCAGCCGCCCACCGGCGCGCAGGCGGCTGTGGACAATCCCCAATACATACCTGCGCTCGTCGGGTGACATCTCCGAGAAGACCAGGCAGGACACGACGGCGTCGAAGGACTCAGGGGCGAACCGATCCTCGATCTCGGCGGCGCCGAGTTCGAGCCACTCGACGCTGCCCGATCCCGGAGCGGGCTTGGCGGCCGCAATGTCCAGCATCCCCGGATCTCGATCGATGCCGATCACGCTTGCCCCGCGTTCGGCACATGCGAGCGCGACGCCTCCGGTTCCGCACCCGACGTCGAGGACTCGACCGTCTGCGACATCGGCCAGCTCGGCGACACGCCGGTACACGCCGGCCAGGCGTCCTCTGCTCAGAAGCCGCATTCCCCGGTCGTAGCGCGACGGCGTCGACTCGAGCCAGCGCATGAACGCGTACGTGCTCATCTTTCACCTCTGGTGCCGACCCCCTCGAAGAACAGCATGACCGCCAGATCGGGAATCTCGTCCAGCGTCGGCCATGTGCCTCCGGAACCCCAGTACTGGACGTAGAGGACGGCCAGGATCCCGACGAAGGCGAGAGCGAGCTGCGACGTGGGAAGGTCGGTCCGCACCTCGCCGGCAGCGACTCCGGCATCGAGCACGGAAGCGACGGTCGCTATGTAGGGCGAGAGGTGACCGACAACCAGGGGATAGGTCTCAGGGCGAAACGCCAACGCCTCCCGGATGACGACCTGTTGGAATGGCTCCTGATCCCGCAGCACTGCCACGTCTGCTTCAGCCAACGCCTTGAGTCGATCGGCGGTCGAGCCGGAGGTGGGTTGTGCTTCGTAACGCCGGGTTGCCCGCCGTGCCCCTTCGGCGATCACCTCTGCGAAGAGGTCGTTCTTGGATCGGAAGTAGTTGTAGACCGTTCCCTTGGCAACGCCGGCGCCTGCAGCGATGGCATCGATGTTCGCCCGCTCGAGTCCCTCTGCGGCGAAGTGCTCGGCTGCGGCGGCCAGCAGCCGGTCACGGACCTCCAGTTTCACCTCGGCTGTCACTCTTCCCACCATCATCCCCATTGTGGGTGACCGGTCAGTCATATTATACACGGAGAGGGAGATGTGCCAAGAGGATTCGCCGTTTTCCGGAGCGTTGCACCAAGATGAGCTGACGAGAGGAGAACCGGATGAACCAAGACCTGAAGGCACTGGGCGAGCAGTACTGGGACTTTCTGATGGCGGTCAACCCGACCCACGCCATGATGCTGGGGGACCACCGGTTCGACAGCCAGGTGGAGGACATCTCACGAAGCGCCGAAGACGAGCAGATCCGCCGGCTCCGGGAGTTCGCCGCCCGCGCCGATGCGATCGACCCGGCAGGGCTCGACAAGGAAGATCAGATCACGAGGGACGTGCTCATCTTCGAGGCCTCGAATGGCGCAGACGGACTCGAAACACGAGCGGCCGAGTTCGCCGTGAATCACGCGATGGGGCTGCAGGCGATGATCCCCGTTCTCATCCCGCAGCTCCCCGTGGAGGAGCCGGCGCACGCCGAGGCGCTGGTCGACAAGTATCGAGGTTTCGCCCGGCTCTTCGACCAGATGACCGAGCGTCTGCATGAGGGCCTTGCCAACGGCCGGACTCCGCCCGAGATCACGAGTCGGAAGACCGTAGCCCAGCTCGACGGGATGCTGGCGCTTCCCATCGACAACGATCCGTTCCTGGCGGTGCGAGTGCCGGAAGCCTTCGACGCCGCTGCAGCTGAAGCATGGCGAGGCCGCCTCAAGGAGGTGGTCGAGAGTGAGATCCGTCCAGCCATGCGGCGCTACCGGGACATGATCGTCAGTGAAGTCATGCCGGTGGCGAGACCGCAGGAGCGCAGCGGTGTGTCATGGGTGCCGGGTGGTGTTGAGCTCTACCAGAAGGCCATCCACGAGCACACGACGCTGCACATGGATGCGGAGGAGATCCACGAGATCGGTCTGGCACAGATCGAAGGGCTGGCCGACGAGTACCGGAAGCTCGGGGCAGAGGTTCTGGGAACCGGCGACCTCGACGAGATCTTCAGGCGACTTCGCGAAGACCCGGACCTTCACTTCACTGCCGGTCCCGAGATAGTGGCAGCCAGCGAGCGGGCCCTTGCCAAGGCGAAGGCTGCGATGGGTGACTGGTTCGGCCGGCTCCCCAAAGCCGACTGCATCGTCTCAGAGACACCGAGCGGGCCGTTGGCGTTCTACTTCCCTCCGGCCACCGAAGGTTCCCGGCCCGGCATGTTCTTCGTCAACACGTCGGATCCCACCAGGTGGGGTCGCTACGAGATCGAGGGCATGGCCTATCACGAGGGGATCCCCGGTCACCATCTGCAGCTTGCCATCGCTCAGGAACTCGAAGACGTGCCCGAGTTTCGCAAACACGCGGGTGTGACCGCATACGCGGAAGGCTGGGGCCTGTACACCGAACGCCTTGCCGACGAGATGGGCCTGTACTCCGGACCGCTCGAGCGCATCGGGATGCTGTCGAACGACTCGATGCGAGCGGGCAGGCTGGTAGTAGACACCGGACTGCACGCGAAGGGATGGAGCCGGCAGCAGGCCATCGACTTCATGGCCGAGAACTCTCCGATGTCGATCGGCGCAATCGAAGAAGAGGTCGACCGCTACATCGGCATGCCGGGACAGGCACTCGCCTACATGATCGGGCGTCTGGAGATCCGGCGGATGCGCCGTGAGGCCGAGGATGCGCTCGGGGAGCAATGGGACATCAAGGGATTCCACGACGCAGTGCTCGACTCGGGGATGATGCCGCTGGAGACGCTTGATCGGGTGGTCAAGAACTGGGTCGACTCGGTTCTCGCAACGTCCTTTTAGGAGTCACTCGACGGGGACGAGGACCGCGTGCAGATGCCGCGGCCCGTGGACACCGAGGGTGAGCGTCTGCTCGATATCCCCGGTGCGGCTCGGCCCGGTGATGACCACCATGTTGCTCCCCTGCGTCGCCACTTCCGGCCGTTCTGCGAGGAAGTGTCGGAGCGATGGATAGATCTGGTCGGTGCGCATCAACACGATGTGTGTCTCGGGAATCAGCGAGGCCATGCGCGGGGACTCCCGGCCTGAGGTGACGACGATCGAACCCGACTCCGCAAGCGCCGCTTCGGCGCCCGTGATCCCCACTTCGAGTGTCTCGTAGGTGAGCTGGTGCGCCTTGCGTAGCTCCGGATCGGTCGGAACATCGCTGTTGACGATGCGATACCCGTCGTGGATCAAACGGCCGGCCAGGTTTGGTACCGGCAGGGGACCGCGAGCCATGAACCGTTCGTGACCGCGCATCAGTTCGAGCACGACGCGGAGTGCGTCGTCGCTATCGGTCGTGCGGTGGGCGACACCGTCGACGGCCTCGAGCTCACGGCAGAAGCGGGCCACCAGGTCTCCACGTAGCGGCTTGGGGGTGAAGGCGCCGGAATCGGAAGGAGCCGGGAGTGAGGACGACCGTCGGCGGACCCTGGCGAGAAAGGCGTCACGTTCCACGGTTCCTCCAGACGCGGTGGAAGCTCCGTGTGGGCATCTGCAGATCCCTGCCCAGCGTCCATGCGGCACCCCGCCACGGCAGCCGGCGCGCCCAACCTGACCGAAACAGGCGACCGGCGATGCCACCGAGGCGCAGCAGCCTCCGGAACCTTCGCGGGTGTGTCGCCGCGCCGGCGTAGGCCTGGAGCGGGCGCCGCATCCACATGGGCCCCGTTCTCGACTCGATAGCCATGCGCCGGCGCTCGAGCAGCAGACTGGGAATGTCGATACGGACCGGACACACCTCGAGACAGGCGCCACAAAGCGTCGAAGCGTACGGCAGGTCGGCCCACTCTTCGAGGTCGAAGAGGGCAGGTGTCAGAACGGACCCGACCGGGCCGGGATAGACGCTGCCGTAGGCATGCCCTCCGACGGTCCGGTAGACGGGGCACACGTTGAGGCATGCGCCGCAGCGAATGCACGCCAGGATCTCTGAGCTCTCACCCTCGAGAACCTTCGAGCGTCCGTTGTCGACGATCACCACGTGCAGTTCATCGGGTCCGTCCGGCTCGCCGGGTCGGCGAGGCCCTGTCAGGACGTTGGTGTAGACGCTGAGCTTCTGACCGGTGGCACTGCGAGCAAGCACCTCCAGCATCACCGACATGTCGCCGATCGATGGGACGATGCGTTCAGCTCCGAGGATCGCAACGTGGATTCCGGGCGCCGTCGTGCTGAGCCGGCCGTTGCCCTCGTTGGTCACGGTGCAGATGGAGCCGGTCTCGGCGACGGCGACATTCACGCCGCTGATCCCCATGTCCGCGGTGAGGAAGATGTGACGCAGATGCCGTCGGGCGATGGCGTTCAACTCGATGGGATCGTCCGTGTAGGGGACGCCGAGGCGTTCCTCGAACAGCCTGCCCACCTCGAAGCGGGTCTTGTGCAGCACCGGAGCGATGATGTGCGAAGGACGGTCGCCGGAGAGTTGAACGATGAGTTCTCCCAGGTCTGTCTCTACGACTTCTATCCCTGCCGACTCCAGAGCGTCGTTGAGGCGGATCTCCTCGGTGAGCATCGACTTGGACTTGACGATGCTTCGCACGCCTCGAGCCTGAGCGAGATGCACGACGTAGTCGTTGGCTTCCTTCGCGTCGGCGGCGAAGAACACATTCCCTCCTGCCGATTCGAGCGCATCGGCGAACTGGCCGAGATAGCGATCGAGGTTGGCGAGCGTGTGCAGGCGGATCTGCCGGGCACGATCCCGCAAGTCGTCCATCGGGGCAAACTCGGCGACGGCCTCGCTCCGGTGGTCGGAGAACCTCTTGGCGCCGACGGCGAGGGCAGCAATCGGTGGGGTATCGATGTCGGCGCGCGCCCTGTCGAGAAAAGAGGTCATTGCTCTGCCAGGATTTCGGCGATGTGACGAACTTCGACGGCACTCTCTCGCCGGTGAAGGCCGCCGGCGATGTGCATGAGGCAGGAGACATCGCCGCCGACGACGACGTTGGCGCCGCTTGCCTCGATCGAATCGAGTTTCGCCTCGAGCATCGCCACGGACACGTCAGGCATCTCGAGCGCGAAGAGTCCTCCGAACCCGCAACACTCTGTCGCGTCTGCGAGCTCCACACGGTCGATACCGTCGACGGCGTCGATGAGCTGCTCCGGCTGTGATTTGATTCCGAGGTTCCGCAATCCATGACACGAGTGATGGATCGCGCACGTGCCGCCTGCGGCGGCGCCCACATCGGTGATACCGAGGTCGTCGACGAGGAACGAGGTGAGCTCGCGTGTTCTGGCTGCAACGCGGCTTGCCATCTCGGCGAGGCCAGGATCATCGACAACGAGTTCGGGTGTGTGGTGAATGATCATGTCCGCACACGACCCCGATGGCAGGACGATCGGTCCTTCGGTGGCGTCGAGCACGTGGAGCGTGTGTACCGCCATGTCGCGTGCTTCGTTCTGGAATCCTGCGTTGAAGGCCGGCTGTCCGCAGCACGTTTGATCGAAGGGGAACTCGACCGTCATTCCGAGTCGTTCGAGGAGGTCAACGACAGCCTCGCCCACCTGCGGTGCGAAGGCGTCGACCAGACAGGTGACGAGCAGCTGGACGGTGGCCATGAGCAGACGCTACACGGATGGGAGCCGTCAGTCATTGGTCTTCTCCTGTCCGGGGGAGCAAACCCAAGGCCGACTTCTGGTACCCGCTGTCGGATACGAGAGGCTGTCGGCTGTCTACGGCAACAGCTTGCGTCGCTTGGCGGCGGCCTCCAACTCGTCGTGGAACTGGGGTGCGGCGATGCCGATCAGGGCCTCGACCCGTTCCCGCAGGTTCTTGCCGAACAGGTTCGCCACCCCGTACTCGGTGACGATGTAGTGCACGTCCGCCCGGCTGGTTACGACACCGGCTCCCTCTTTCAGGAAGGGGACGATGCGCGACAAGGTTCCGCCCTTGGCGGTTGCCGGCAGAGCGATGATCGGACGACCTCCGTTTGACTTGGCTGCCCCGCGGATGAAGTCGACCTGGCCGCCGAACCCCGAGTAGATGTAGGGGCCGATCGAGTCCGAGCACACCTGCCCGGTCAGGTCAAGCTCGATGGCGGAGTTGATGGCAACCATGTTGTCGTTCTGGGAGACGATGAACGGGTCGTTCACATGGTCGACAGGATGCGCTTCGATGAGTGGGTTGTTGTCGAGGAACTCGTAGAGCTCGTCGCTGCCCATGGCGAAGGTGATGATCACCTTGCCGGGATGCAGCGTCTTGTGCGTTCCTGTGACCACGCCGCGTTCGATCGCATGCATCGCCCCGTCCGAGAGCATCTCGGTGTGGACTCCGAGCTGGAGATCGCCCTCCATCGACTCGTAGATCGAGTCGGGAATTCCACCGATGCCCATCTGGATCGTCGATCCTGGCGGGATCAGTTCCAACACGTTGGCCGCGATCTTGCGCTCGACCTCTGTGGCAGGCTTGGGCACGAGATTGGGCAGCTCCTCGCTGTGCTCGACGATGGCGTCGACCCTGCTCACGTGAAGGAACGAATCGCCGAGAATGCGGGGCATCCTCGTGTTCACCTGAACGATCACTTTCTTCGCCGACTGGAAGGCCGCCTGGGAGGCGAGTGTCTCGACGCCGAGGCTCATGAAGCCGTGCTCGTCGGGAGGCGATACCATCAACATGGCCACGTCCAGCGGGACGATTCCCTCCTTGAACAGACGCGGAATCTGGTGCAGGAAGATCGGCACGTAGTCCGCTCGGCCTTCGTTGACCGCCGCACGATCCGCAGGGCCCACGAACAGGGAGTTGTGGCGGAAGTGGGGGGCCATCGCCGGATCGGAGAGTGGGTCGTCACCGACGAGCAACACGTGGTTGAGCTGGACGTCGTTCAGCTCTTCTGCTCGCTCCGCCAGCGCTCTCACGAGTGCCCACGGGATTGCCGCGTTCCCGCCGTAGTAGACGCGATCTCCGCTCTGAATCTCGTAGACGGCCTGCTGCGGTGTCCGCAGCTTGGATCGATAGTCGTCGAACCAGTTCATTGGCCTACCTCCAGGAGAGAGGCGAGTTCTCGATGGGGCAGACCGTGAGCCTCAGCCACCCCGGGCTGGACCAGTTGACCCTCGAAGAGGACGAGACCCGCCGCCAGGTTCTGATCCCTGGAGGCCGCATCGGCCACACCGGCCTCGGCGAGTGAGGCAAGCTGGGGCAGCACGGCTCGCGTCAACACTTTGGAAGCCGTTCTGGCGACCGCAGCGGTCATATTGGGAACGCAGTAGTGGACGACATCATGGGCGATGAACGTCGGTTGATCAGGATTGGTGGGCCTGCTGGTCTCGACACAGCCGCCCTGGTCGATCGAGAGGTCGACGATCACACTCCCGCTGCGCATCCCTCTGACCATGTCTTCGGTCACCAGGATCGGGGCTCTGGACCCGGGAATGAGCACAGCTCCGATGAGCACGTCGGCAGTCGCGGTGTAGTTCTCGATCGGTTCGATGGCAGCGTTTGCGGTGGCGATCTGAGCTCCGCAGCGTCCACTCACCGCTCGGAGTTTCGCCATGTCCGTGTCGATCACGACCACCCGCGCCCCCGTTGCCCTGGCGTGACATGCCGCGGTCTGGCCGGCGATTCCGGCACCGAGGATCACGACGTTCGGAGGTGCGATGCCCGCGACGTTCCCAAGCAGGATGCCTCGACCTCCCGGGTCGTTCTGGAGGTAGTAGCCGGCAAGGTGAACGGCGAGCATCCCTGCCATCTCGCTGAACGGCGCAAGGACCGGGCGTCCACCACTGCTGTCCTCGATCAGTTCGTAGGAGACGGCAGTCACCTTCTTCTCGATCAGTCCCTTCACGAGTTTGTCGGACGCGACCGCCATGTGATGGAAGCTGCAGATCGTCGACCCCGGCTTGACGAGGTCCAGCTCGGCGGAGGACATTCTGCCGATCCTCGCCACCAGGTCCGCCCGTCCGTACGCCTCGTCGGCGCTGTAGACGATCTGAGCACCGGCCCGTTCGTACTCTTCGTTGGAGAAGCGGGCGCCTGATCCCGCGTCGCGCTGCACAACGACGGTGTGTCCACGACGAACCAGATGTGCCGCAGCGTCGGGGGTCAAACCGACGCGATGCTCGTGATGGAGGGACTCCTTGGGAACTCCGATGATCATTGCTCAACCTCCCGAGAAGGGTGTGCTGCTGAGAACCTGTACGACCGCATGTCGTGATGGGAAAAGCTTAGGAATGCGGTCCGGAGCCAGAAAATCGAAGGGGATATGTGGCACCGGAGAAGCTGTCCAAGCGCGCTCAGCGTTGCACACCGAGTTCGATCGTCACCGCCCAGCCCTGTGATTCCAGCCGAGCTTTGGAGAAGGGGATTGGCTGCTCCTGGCCGATCAGCAGCTGGTAGCTCTCCAAGTCGGGCAGGTCCTTGATCTCGAAGTCGAAGCGACAGACGGCGATCGCCCTGGCCTGGACGTCCGGATAGGGGAGCAGATCGACGAACCCGTCGAGGAGGCCGCCGATTGCTACGACACCCCCGCCATCGTCGACGACCTGCACCGGTGTCCCGGTGTGGATCTCAGGGAAGGCTCCGACACCTTCACCGCACGGGGTTCCGCGCACGAGGCCTGCGGCATCGAGCCAGACCGCATTGCGTTCGTCCTCGGGCAGTCCGAAGTAGTCCCCGCCGGCGAGCCGTTGCGCTTCGGCAGTGATCAGAGTGCTGTGGTACGAGAAGTCGAAGAGGGAGACGGAGCCTGAGAGATCATGTAGCACCGGTCGGGCGCAGGCGGTAGCCGTGAGGACCAGGGCAACGAGGAGACCGGCGACACGCGCCACGATCAGAGCCCGCGTTCGTGGGTGACACTGCGCTGGGAAGTCTGGAAGCCGAGACGCCGGTACAGCAGGTGGGCGCCGCTGGGGTTGTCGGCATCGACGCCAATCGCCGCGTGGGTGAGGCCCGCCCGAAGAAAAGCCCGCAGAGAGGCTGCGATCAGCGCGGTGGCGACGCCACGTCCTCTCGCCTCGTCGAGGACGCCGAGCGTGCCGATCCACCCATCGCGCCTTCCGAGCAAGGCTTCATCTTCGGGGTAGACCTCATTGATCGAGTAGCCGACGGCGCGTCCGTCGATGATGGCGATGTAGCTCAGGTCGAGCCGCATGCCGTAGTCGCCAAGCATCTTGTGCCACGACGCGGGGTCCGATGGCGTCGATCCCCAGTGGTCGGCAAACGCAGCGTTGTGGACCAGGCGCACCTCTTCGGCGCGCTCAGACTGCCAGGGGACGATTTCGACTCCCGTCGGTGCCGCGTGATCCGGTAGCGGTTCGAGGGGACGGACGAGTTCGTCAAACCATCGCACAGGGCGGAATCCGAATCGTTCGTACAGGTGGTGGGCCCCGGTGAGCGAGTCCCATGCCGATGTGCGTAGGTAGCGGGGCAGATCGTGGGTGTAGGCGGAGAGCAGCACAGTTGCACGCTCGACTTGCCAGGAGAACAACGCACGACCGACTCCCCGGCCGCGATGGCCGGGATCGACGGTCCCAAGCAGGTAGGCGCGTTCGAGTCGGACGCCACTCGGCCGATGCCACACCCTTCCATACGCGACGGGGACCCCGTCGATGGTGACGAGACGCCCATCCTGTGTCGGGTCGAAGTGCGGCTCCTCGAACATCTCAACGATCTCTTCTCGCGGCGTCACCAATGGTTCGTGGTCGTGGACCTCGGAGCGTCTGATCAACGAAAGTACGGCGTCGACGTCGCCGCGGTGCAGTGGCCTCAACTCGAGCATGGCGCATCGAGCGTATCAGGAGCGGGTGTTCCCCGGTACGCTGACTTTGATCGAGAGGAGCTGAGTGAGCGTCGTGATCGCCGGGGCCGGCATCGCCGGGCTCAGCGTCGCCTACCACCTTGCCGTGCGTCATGGCGTGGAGGACGTGATCGTGTGCGATCCGCTTCCCCCGTTGACGCTGACGAGCGACAAGTCGACCGAGTGCTACCGGAACTGGTGGCCGCAGCCGGCCATGGTTGGCCTCATGAACCGATCTATCGACCTGCTCGACGAGCTCGCGGCGGCTTCGGGAAACATCTTCAACATGAACCGGCGGGGCTACGTCTACTTCACCGCCGATCCCGAGCATCTGGAGGTGATCGAGTCCCAGTCGAGAGCAACCGCCCGCACGGCAGGGGGAGGACTGCGTATCCACCGGATGCTCGAAGGACCGGACCCGTGTGAAGCGGCCCGCGGGTGGCACCGTCAGAAGCTGGGGGTTGACCTCGTGCTCGATCCAGACCTGCTGCAGCGGCTCTTTCCCTACGTCGCCGAGGACACGACCGGTGCTCTCCATGTCCGTCGGGCAGGCTGGCTCAGCGCGCAGCAGCTCGGTGCCTGGCTGCTCCAAGAGTCGAGATCGGCCGGGGTGCGCTACGTACGTCACGCGGTGGTGGAGGTGCACACCGCGACAGGCAAGGTCGCGGGTGTAACACTCGACGACGGGAGCCGCATCGATGCCGGCGTCTTCGTCGACGCGGCAGGGCCGGCGGTCGGCGATGTGGCCGGCCTGCTGGGGGAGGATCTCCCGGTGCACGCGGAGCTCCACCTCAAGGTGGCGTTCAAGGATCATCGCGGGGTCGTGCCGAGGGATGCCCCGTTGTTGATCTGGGACGATCCTCAGTCGATCCCCTGGGATGACGAAGAGAGCGCAGATCTGCGCGACACCGAGCCTGATCTTCTTGGCATGCTCCCAGCGGGCTGCCACCTTCGCCCCGAGGGGGGAGAAGCATCGCCGTGGGTTCTCGGTCTGTGGGAGTTCCGTCGCAGAGTCATGACGCCGACGTTTCCCGTGCCGATCGACCCGATGCAAGCCGAAGTCGTGCTGCGCGGACTGTCCCGCATGATCCCGGAACTCGGCGTGTACAGCCAGCACATGCCAAGCACCGTCGTGGACGGCGGCTACTACCTCAAGACCCCCGAGAACCTTCCCCTCATCGGACCTTTGCGAACCCCAGGAGCGTTCGTGGTCGGAGCACTGTCGGGTTTCGGCATCATGGCGTCGCAGGCCTCCGGCGAGCTCATGGCACTGCACATCACCGGAGGCCGGCTTCCCGGCTACGCCGACGCGTTCCGGCTCGAGCGCTACGACGATCCCGCCTACGCGATGGGGGGCGACGCCGGGCAGCTCTAG
>CBEVHI010000011.1:0-23212 GCA_965549635.1 uncultured bacterium
GATCCCGAGCATGCGGTTGGGGGTGCGTTGAGAGCAGGGGACCGTGTCGATGTCCTGGTCTCGTCCGATGGAACGGCACGCTACGTGCTCATTGGCGCAGAGGTGCTGGCCGTGAGTGACGCCAGCGGAGGTGCACTGGGCGGCACCGGACGGTACGCGGTCACCGTCGGGCTCGACTCCGCTGCGGCTCTCGAGGTGGCGGCCGCACTGTCCGACGGTACGGTCGATCTGCTTCGCTCCACGGGCGCGCCCGCACCGAAGGTGCTCGCCTTCCCTGTGGACGGCACGCAATGAACCAGGACCCCACAGTGGCCCTGGTGTTGTCTCCGAGAGACTGGGCCACACGGCTGCATCGCCACGCCGCGGATCATGGTGGCGTGCGAGTGAAGGCCCGTGTCCTGCAGCCCGAGGAGGCAACCGCCGGCGGTTTCGAGGTGCTGGTGATCGATGACACCACGTCGTTTCTGAATCGAAGGTTGATCGATGAACTCCATCGACAGGGATGCAAGGCGCTTGGTGTCTACGACGGAGGCGAGTTCCCGGAAGGGCGAGAGCGGCTCATCGAGCTGGGCATCGACGCTGTGATCGATGCTGCATCGAGCGCGGACGAGTTCGTTCACAAGATCGCCGGGATGCGCCCCACGATTCCGTCTTCCCCTCCGGAGAGAGCAGCCGAACGGCTGGATCGCGGGTCACTCGTAGTCGTGGGCGGGCCATTCGGAGGGACAGGTTCGACTGAGGTCGCCATCGGCATCGCGGATGCGCTGTCCAGCATCGGAGAACGGACCGTTCTCGTGGACGGTGACGATGTTGCGCCGTCGGTGGCGCAGCGGCTCAATCTGGCGCTGACGCCCAATCTGCGCACGATCGTGGATCAGTCGCGTCGCAGCGACGGGATCGGTGTCGACGACAGCCTGGGGTTCGGTGTCATCTGCGGCATCCCCAATTCGCGTGACTGGCAGGAGCTTCGGCTCAACGACGTGACAGGTGCGGTCACCGATGTGTGCAAAGCCGCCGATTGGGTGGTCTTCGATGTCAGCTCGGGAGTCGAGAGGCTTCCAGGGGAGGGCCGGTTCCGTCTGGCCCGGCACCTGATTGCCAGGGCCGACGTCGTGATCGGTGTCGGCCTCCCCACGCCCGTCGGCGTGTCCAGGCTCTTGGACTGGATAGCCGAGGCCAAAGCACTGAATCAGAGCGCTCGCCTCCTGGTGATTCTCAACAAAGCGCCGGGCGGGTCGTTCGTGCGTAGCGAGGTGGCCAGGGAGATCATCCGCGTGTTCGAGCCGTCCTCGCTGCAGTTCTTGCCGTCTGATCGCCGCGTCCAGCGGGCGTCGTGGTCGGGACGGGTCGTTCCCGGCGGGGCTTTCCGTCGGGGTGTCGAGCAACTGGCGGGCGGTCTTGTCTCGGCGGGTGCGTCGAGATGAGCGCATACGACGACATTCGATCCGAAGCTGTGCGCATCATCGAGCGGAGGAAGCTCAACGTCGGCGAAGAGCGCGACCTGACGCGACACGCCGTCGTCGAAGCAGTCGCGCGCTATCAGCGGCAGGCTGATCACGGGGGCCACAAGCCGCTGCTCGATGCGCCAGAGATGATCGAACGCGTTCTGCGCGCCGTCGCAGACTTCGGTCCTCTGACGGATGTGCTCACCGACCAGGGAGTCGAAGAGGTCTTCGTCGAAGGCGACCGGGTCTCCTACATCGGTGGAGATGGGCGATTGCAGGCATTGAGCAGACCTACGACCGAAGAGGAGAACCGGAGAGTGGTTGATCGGCTGCTCGCGGACACCGACCGGCATCTCGACGTCGCCAACCCGATCGTGCAGGCCAGGGTGCTGCACGACTCGGCCCGCCTCACGGCCGTGATGCCACCCATCTCGGATCGGCTTTCGGTGACGGTGCGCCGCTATGCGCTTCGTCGGGAGACACTGGCGTCACTTGTCGAACTGGGTTCGATCACGTTGACGGCCGCCGGATTCCTGTGGGCGATTACGCAGTCGAACGCGAGCATCGTCGTCTCTGGACCTCCCGGGGCAGGGAAGACATCGATGCTGGCCGCCTTGATCTCGTCGATCCCGCCTGGAGACTGCCTTCGCGCCTGTGAGGAGGTTCGAGAGCTCCATGTGCCCGTCGTGCACGGCTCCTACTACGAGGCCCGCCCGCCGTCGCTCGACGGTTCGGGGGCGATAGCGCTTCGTGATTTGGTCAAGATCGTGCTGGCAATGCGCCCAGATCGAATCGTGGTGGGGGAGGTGCGCGGGGCCGAAGCGTTCGAGCTGACCAGGGCGGTCAATGCCGGGTGCGGGTTCTCGTGCACCGTCCACGCCAACTCTGCTCGAGAAGCGCTGTCGGCTCTCGTGAACGCCGCGCTGATGGCGGGAGAGAACGTCACCGAGGGGGTGGTGAGAAGCGTCTTCGCCTCATCGATCGACTTCGTCGTGCATCTGGATCGTGACTCGGCCGTTCGGTCGGGACGGGGAATCCGCCGACAGGTGATGGAGATACTCTCGATCGTTCCCTCACTTCGAGATGATTTCACCACGGAGCCGCTCTTCATTCGAGAGGACCTTGGCGGCCCCCTCGAGTGGACAGGGGTGTTCCCTCCCGCCGACCTCACCCGTCGGACGGAACGTTGCCTACCGGAGGGGATGACCCTTCGCGCAATCCTGGAAGGGAGGCTCTCCCCGCTGTGATGCTGCTGGCCTCACTCGCTACCGGTGTGCTCGTCGCGTTGATTGCGGCGGTGCTCAGAGGCGCCACACTCGAGCGTCGCCGCACCAGACAAGGTCGGCTCGAACGGCTGCGCACCTGGCTCCGCCAGGGTGGGGTGGAACTCGGTCCGTTGGCATTCGTGACCGCGATCGCGACCCTTGGGCTGTTCTCTCTGGGAGTCTTCATGGCATTGACTGGGAGTTCGGTGGTTGCTGTCTTCCCGGCAGCCGCGGTGGCGTCGTTGCCGGTTCTCTCGGTCTCACGGCGGCGAGCTCGCCGGCTGGAGGAGGTGCGTGCCGCTTGGCCCGACGGTCTGCGCGATCTCGTGGCTTCGGTGGCATCGGGCATGTCGCTGGCACGCGCGCTGGATCGGCTCTCGGAGCGCGGCCCGGAAGCGTTGCGCGCAGCCTTCGCCGGGTTTCCGCTGATGGCGCGAACCGTGGGAGTCGTTCCTGCGCTCGAGATCGTTAAGAACGATCTTGCAGACCCGACCTCCGATCGAGTGCTCGAAGTGCTCATCCTGGCGCAAGATCGAGGCGGATCGCTGCTCCCCGAGATTCTCGACGATCTCGCCGACGCGGCCACGCGCGACCTGTGGGCATTGGAAGAGATCAGAACGGAGTCGCTGGAGCAGAAGATCAATGCCAGGGCCGTCTTTGTGCTGCCTTGGCTTGTGCTGGTTGCTCTGACGCTGCGTGATGGGGCTTTCCGAGACTTCTATCGAAGCCCGGCGGGAGCGACGGTGGTGGTCATCGGTGCCGGGTTGAGCGCGCTGGGAATGTGGCTCGTCTCCCGTCTCGGTCGCGAACAGGACGAACCAAGGGTTTTTGCTGATGAGGGGAGGGCACGATGATGGCGTTCGTCGCCGCCCTGTTCACGGGAGCGGCGGTAGCGGCGGTCGTGTCGCTGATCGCGAAACCGTTGCCAAGGTTGGGTCCGCGAGTCCGACCGTACAGCGTGGCCAGCACCGTCAGCCTCGGCGGAACGCCAGAGCTGGGGAGGAAGACGCCGGCTTCGCCGGCTCACGTCATGTCGGAGACTCTTGGTGCGCTCTCCCGGCGCCTCGGGCGGCTCATCGACGGCTCGAACGAGCGTGAGATGCAGCGCAAGTTGCGCCAGGCGGACATGTACCCGGGGCTCGACGACGATGCGAGGCTGGCCGAGTACCGGCTTCGCCAGCTCCTCTCGACAGCGATCGGCACGGTTGCCGCTTTGATGATCGCTGTCGCCCTCGGGCTCAACGCGGCCGGTGCCCTCGCGGTTGCCGGTCTCGGATGCATCGTCGGATCGACCCGCTCGAGGAGCGGTCTCGTCAAGGCAATCGAAGAGCGCCGCATGCGTCTGCGGATCGAGGCATACACGGTCAATCAGCTGCTCGCCATGAGGGTGCGGGTGGGCGGAGGCGTCATCCAGGCCATCCAGTACGTGGTCTCTCGCGGTGTCGGGGTGATGGCTGCCGAACTGGCGGAGGTTCTCCGTCTGCATCGCAGCGGAGTGTCGGCAGCTGAGGCGCTCGCCTCGGCGGCCCATCTCACGCCGGAACCTCACGCGGCAAGGACCTACTGGTTGCTGTCATCGGCCGAAGAGCGTGGCACCGATCTGGCCGGTGCGCTCCAGGCTCTGAGCGAAGACGTCCGGGAAGCCCGGAGAGAAGCCATCAAGCGCGCCGCGACGAAGCGACGCGCCGCGATGCTCATCCCGACCATCGCGATCCTTGCACCCATCATGCTGCTGTTCGTGGCGGCACCGCTGCCGAGCATCGTGTTCGGCGGGCTCTGAGGAAGGAGAAGACATGCAGCCGATCATGATCCATCGAGACGAGAGGGGTCTGAACACGGCCGAGCTCCTCGGGAACGCTGCCCTGGCGATCATCGCTCTCATCGCCATCTGGGCCGCACTCCAGGCGCTTGGCCTGGACATCGTCGCTTGGATCCGGACACAGCTCCTGGGCTGAGCGTCCGATGAACGATAGGCAGGGGCTCGGAACGTCGGGCTTTGCAACCGCGCAGTTCGTGCTCGCCGCGGGGATGGCGCTCCTGCTGTTCGTGTTCCTCGCAAACGTGATCGTCTTCCAGTACGGCAAAGGTGTCGTGAGGGGTGCCTTGGACGAGGGGGTTCGCGTCGGTGCCCGGTCGGGGCTCGGTCCGGTCGACTGCGAAGGGGCCATCAACGCGGCCCTCGGCGATCTCCTGGGCGGCTCGATGGGCTCGGGGGTTCGTGCGGCGTGCAGCTCTGACGGGGTGAGCGTCGTCGCCAGAGCGGATGTGGTCTTTCCTTCATGGATCCCCGGTGTGCCCGACTGGTCGTTCGTCGCGTTGGCACGGAGTGTCAAGGAGCAGGCGCCATGAATGACCGGGGCTCGGCGCCGCTGGAACTCGCTGCCGGAGTGGGGCTGCTACTCATCCCGGCCGTCGTACTCGTGATGAGCTTCGCACCGTGGGTGGAGCACCAGATGGCAGCACGCGAGATCGCTCGAGACGTCGCCCGGACTGCGGCGATCACCGCCGCGACTCCTGCATCCGAACCGATCGTCGAGCAGGTTGCACACAACTACGGGATCGACCCTTCGGACATCCACGTGACCGTCACCGGAAGTGTTGGGAGGGGCGGTCTCGTCACGGCAACGGTGACGATGCAAATGCCGGCGATTGCGGTTCCAGGAGTGGGAGGGCTGGGTTCGGTTCGATGGACGGTGCATCACACCGAGCAGGTCGATCTCTATCGGAGTCTGCCGTGAACCGGGACCGGGGATCGATCACGATCTGGATCTTGGGATTGGTGATTCTGGTCATGGCTCTGGGAGGTCTCTCCCTGGATCTGTGGCGGGGGTTCGTTGTTCGCAAGGCTGTCGCCGCGGCAGCCGATGCCGCCGCTGTTGCCGGGGCTTCCGGAATCGACGAGACGGCTTGGCGAGCAGGGATACTGGAACTCGACCCCGACAGAGCCAGGAGCCTCGCCGAGCGAACCCTTCTCGCCGAACCCGACACCGCGGTCATGCGCTGGAACATCCAGGTGACGGCGACCGCGATTGCCGTGACGGTCGAGCGCGACGTCGCCCTGACGCTGTTGAGGCTGATGACACCATCGGGCGAACCGCTCCATGTGCGGGTGCGCGCCACCGCACGACCCCAGCGGGGCTGATCTGAGTTTGCAGCTGACAGCGAACAGCCAACAGCCGACAGCCGACAGCCGACAGCCGACAGCCGCCAAAGCTCTCAGGGAGGCAACACTCTTGCTGTGAGCTGTGAGCTGTGAGCTTGCTTCGTCTTGTTGAAGGCGGCAGAACGCGGCATAATCACGGTTCCACCTCTTTCTCCAAGGAGCTACGTCATGCAAGTCAAGCTGCGCGCCGAAACGGGGCGCGAGCCCGGGAGTGCGCCTTCGCGGCGCCTGCGACGCCAGGGGCTGGTGCCGGCCGTCGTCTACGGCAGGGACCTGGATCCCGTCACCATCTCTGTCAACGCTCGAGACCTGTACGCCGTGCTGCACACGGAGGCAGGTATCAACGCGCTCATCAATCTGGAGATCGAAGGTGAAGACACCCGCCTGACCATGGCCCGTGAGCTACAGCGCCATCCGGTCCGAGGCGAGATCACGCACGTTGATTTCGTGACGATCTCGTTGACGGAGAAGACTCGCGTTGAGGTTGCCATCGAGCTGACCGGAGAGTCGGAAGGCGTCATCGAAGGCGGCATCGTCGAGACGATCCGCAACAGCGTCGAGGTGGAGGCCCTGCCGGCCGAGATCCCGTCATCGATCGTCGTGGACATCACCGAGATGACCATCGGGGACACTCTGCGCATCGAGGATCTGCCCACTCTGGAGGGTGTCGAGTACGTCGAGGATCCGAGCGATCCGGTCGTGACGATCGTCGTCCCCGCCGCCGTCGTCGCGGAAGAGACCGAGGAAGAGCTCGAAGAAGGCGAAGAGCTCGAAGAAGGCGAAGCAGCCGAAGGCGGCGAAGAGGCCGAAACGTCGGAAAGCGAGTAGGCCCCGTGCTGATCGTCGGCCTCCGCAACCCGGAGCGGCAGTACGACGGCACGAGGCACAACGCGGGTGGGGCAGTCGTCTCGGCTGCCGCGGAACGATGGGGTCTCCGACTCCGCCGCGGGCCACGGCGCGTCGCCGCTTCGATTGCCCAAACGACCAGGGACGGCACCGATGTGATCCTTGCGCTGCCTCGGGTATCCATGAACATCTCCGGTCCGTCGGTGGCGTCGGTGATGCGGTACTACCACGCGGACACCGAAGACCTTCTCGTCGTTCACGACGACATCGATCTGCCATTTGGGCGCCTGCGGATCCATCACGGCAGGGGCACCGGAGGTCACAACGGGGTGCGATCGATCGTCGCGACGATCGGCAGCAGAGACTTTTCCCGGCTGAAGGTCGGTGTTGGTCGTCCGCCCGGCCGTATGGACCCTGCTTCGTTCGTGCTGCAGAGATTCGACCCGGAGGAACGTCCCGAGGTTGCCCTGCTCATCAAAGATGCGGTCGACGTTCTCGAGCTGTACGTGTCCGATCCGGATGCCGCCGTGGAGGCGGCCGGCAGGAGAAGGCCGGCGGACCCCCGGTAGGGTGGCCTCGAAGGAGGTTGGCGTGTTCGTTGCAGCTATCGACCAAGGAACGACGAGCAGCAGATGCATGATCTTCGACCATGCAGGATTGGTTGTCTCGTCTGCCCAAAGAGAGCACCGACAGATCTTCCCGAAACCGGGATGGGTCGAGCACGACCCAACCGAGATCTGGCAACGCACCTTGGAGGTCATCGAGGGTGCCCTCGAGTCGTCCGGACTCACCGGTCGGGACCTGGCGGCCGCCGGCATCACCAACCAGCGCGAGACCGCAGTCTTGTGGGAGAAGAGCACAGGGCGGCCGGTGCACAACGCGATCGTGTGGCAAGACACACGCACGGCCGACTACTGCTCCCGCCTCGGCGCTGACCAAGGAGCAGACCGATTCCGAGCCAGAACGGGCCTGCCGATCGCGACCTACTTCTCGGGCCCAAAGATTGCCTGGCTCCTCGACCAGTCTGCGGAGCTGCGCGACCGGGCCGTCGCGGGAGACCTGCTGTTCGGCACCGTGGACACATGGTTGCTCTGGAACCTCACAGGAGTGCACGCCACCGACGTGACCAACGCCAGCCGAACCCTGCTGATGAACCTGGAAACGCTCGATTGGGACGACACGCTCCTGTCGGCAATGGAGATTCCTCGGGCGATACTCCCCGAGATCCGTCCCTCCGTCGGAGTCTTCGGGACTGCGAGCGGACCGCTCGATGGAGTCCCGGTGGCCGGCATTCTCGGTGACCAGCAAGCTGCGCTGTTCGGACAGACGTGCTTCGACCCAGGGGATGCCAAGAACACCTATGGCACTGGCTGCTTCATGCTGCTCAACACGGGGGACCGCCCGATTCCATCACAGAACGGTCTCCTCACGACCCTCGCCTACCAGATCGGGTCCGAACGTCCGGTGTATGCACTCGAGGGCTCCATCGCCGTGGCCGGTGCCCTGGTCCAGTGGCTGCGAGACAACCTTGGCATCATCGACGAGTCTGCAGATGTCGAGTCACTCGCCGCGAGCGTCCCCGACAATGGGGACGTCTACTTCGTGCCTGCATTCAGCGGGCTGTTTGCTCCGCGCTGGCGTGCAGACGCCAGAGGCGTGATCGCCGGGCTCACCCGGTTCGCGACCTCGGCGCATATCGCGAGAGCCGCACTCGAGGCGACCGCGTTTCAGACCCGTGAGGTGCTCGACGCGATGGGCGCCGACTCCGGCGTCCAACTGAAAGAGCTCAAGGTCGACGGCGGCATGGTCGTGAACGAGCTCCTCATGCAATTCCAGGCCGACATCCTCGGCGTGCCCGTCGTACGACCACGTATCGCCGAGACAACCGCTCTCGGTGCCGCCTACGCCGCCGGACTGGCGGTCGGGTACTGGCAGGGACTCGATGACCTGCGGTCGAACTGGGGAGAAGGGTCGAGATGGACTCCCAACCTCGATCCAGATGAGCGAGAAACCCGCTACACACGCTGGAACCAGGCCGTCGAGCGGACGCTCGGTTGGGTGCCGCCTGGTAGCCTCGGATACGAGTCAAAGGAGTAGGAGCGGCATGAAGATCGTGGTTGGTTACATCAAGACCAAAGAAGGTGAGGCCGCGCTGCAAGCTGCCATCGACGAAGCCAAGCTGCGCGGCGGCTCCCTGGTGGTTGTGCACTCCATGATGGGAGGTGACCACGAGAAGGCGGAGCACGTCCTCGCCTACCGTGAGGAGCTCGACGAAGTCGAAGCCCGTCTTGATGCAGAAGGGATCTCCCACAGCGTGCACGAGTACGTCCGTGGTCTCTCCCCAGCCGAGGATCTCATCAAAGCCGCCGATGATGAGGGGGCCCAGCTGATCATCATCGGACTGCGGAAACGTTCTGCAGTGGGGAAACTGCTCCTCGGCAGCAACGCCCAGGAGATCCTCCTTGGCGCGCAGTGCCCTGTGCTGGCCGTCAAAGCGAAATACTGAGTACCAGGTCCCTGGTACCGACGTCGCCGCGGGGCGGCAGGGTGGCCACACCTCCGCCAGTCAGGAGTTCCTATGCCCTATCGGACCATCATCGAACCGTTTCGGATCCACAGTGTCCAGGCAATCAACTTCCCGTCCCGCGAAGAGCGTGAGGCGGCGCTGCGGCGAGCGGGCTACAACCTGTTCGGATTGCACGCAGACGAAGTCATCATCGATCTGCTGACCGACTCCGGAACCGGGGCGATGTCGGCACGGCAGTGGGCGGGGATGATGGTGGGTGACGAGTCCTACGCCGGAAGCCGATCGTTCTATCGGTTCCGAGACGCCATCAACGAGATCACCGGCTTCTCGGAGATCATACCGACCCACCAGGGCAGAGCCTCCGAACGGATCCTTTTCAGCACGCTGGTGGGTCCTGGCGATGTCGTCCCGAACAACACACACTTCGACACGACCAGGGCGAACATCGAGCATCAGGAAGCCGAAGCCAGAGACCTGCTCAACGCCGAAGGGCATGATCCATCGATTGTCGCCCCCTTCAAGGGAAACATGGATGTCGATGCGCTGGAGGCCACGATCCAGGAGGTTGGGGTCGAGCACATCCCGCTGGTGATGGTCACCGTCACCAACAACTCCGGAGGCGGCCAGCCGGTCTCCATGGCCAACCTGCGCGCCGTCCGGGAAGTCTGCGACCGCCACGGAATCCCGTTCTTCCTCGATGCCTGCCGGTTCGCAGAAAACGCCTGGTTCATCAAGCAGCGAGAAGAAGGGTACGCCGACAAGACCCCCATGGAGATCGCCCAGGAGATGTTCTCCCTTGTCGACGGTTGCACCATGTCCGCCAAGAAGGACGGCCTCGCCAACATCGGAGGTTTCATCGGGTTGCGGGACAGCGAGGTTGCACAAGAGGCGAGGAATCTGCTGATCCTGACCGAAGGGTTTCCCACCTACGGAGGACTCGCAGGTTACGACCTGGAGGCGATCGCCATCGGTCTGCACGAAGTCTTGGACGAGGACTATCTCCGGTACCGAATCCGCTCGACGGCGTATCTGGCCGAGAAGGTTCGAGCGGCCGGTGTCCCGATCGTGCGTCCCCCCGGTGGCCACGCCGTCTATCTCGATGCGAAGGCCTTCTTGCCGCACATCCCTCAGAGTGCCTATCCGGCCCAGGCTCTGGCCATCGAGCTATACCGGGACGGCGGGGTGCGGGGTGTCGAGATCGGCTCGGTCATGTTCGGCAAGGTCCAGGAGGACGGGACCGAGGTTCCGTCGGAGATGGAGCTGGTTCGACTCGCGGTACCCCGGCGCACCTACACCCAGTCCCACGTCGACTACGTGGGTGAGGTGGTGATCTCCGTCGCCGAGCACGCAGACAAGATTCGCGGCTATCGCATCGTGGAGCAGGCGCCGTGGCTGCGACACTTCACGGCCCGCTTCGAACCCTTGTAGTGGTCGCGACCGGATTCGCCCTGCCGGATCTTCATCCTCCTTTATGTGGCCCCGCCGGTTCGCGGCCGACCTCGGGCGCGGTCGCTCTGTCATGACAACGAGTGATCCCAAGCGGTCCTACCGGGTAGGCGAGGGCGAGTTCATCGCGCTCATCGCGTTCATCACCGCCCTGAACGCCATTGCCATCGACGTGATGTTGCCCGCGTTCGGTGCCGTACGGGAAGCGTTCGGTCTGCCCCCCGATGCCACCCAGGTCTCACTGATCGTCACCGCCTACCTCGTAGGGCTTGGCCTAGGCCAGTACGTCTTCGGACCGATCACGGATGCGTTTGGCCGCAAGCGGATCCTCTCGATCGGCATCCTGCTGTACCTGGCGGGGGCCGTGGGGACCACGCTGGCACCAACGCTGCCGGCGATGATTGCTTTTCGCTTCCTGTGGGGTCTCGGCGCCGGTGGCCCCCGTGTGGTCGCCGTTGCCATTGTGCGCGACCGCTACCACGGCGACGAGATGGCCAGGGTGCTCGCGATCGTCACCGGCGTGTTCATGGTTGTCCCGGCAATCGCGCCGTCCATTGGCCAGGTCATCCTGGCTCTTGGATCCTGGCGGTATCCGTTCCTCTTCTCCGCTGTGTTCGCAGGCGCCATCGGTCTCTGGTCGATCAGAATCAGGGAAACCCTTCCGGCGGATCGCCGCATCCGACTGGGTGTTCGCAACACCATCGCATCGACCCGAGAGGTTCTCCGCCACCGCACCACCACACTTCTGGGTGTGGCGATGATGTTCGGGATGGCTGCGTTCCTCCCGTACCTGGGCTCCAGCCAGCTGATCTACAGCGAGATCTATGGCAGGGGAGCCCAGTTTCCGCTCTGGTTCGGGCTCACTTCGTTGTTCATGGCGGTCGCGTCGGTGGCTGCGTCCCGTTTCATCAGGCGGCTCGGAAGCGTGACGGTCCTCACCATTGCCCTGTCGTTCTACGCGTCCTCAGCCGTCGCGTTCGTTGCGACGTCGCTCGCATCGGGCGGACGCCCTCCCTTCGCTGCCTTCTACGTCCTCGTCACTGCCTTGATCGTCGGCGTCACCGTGTCGCGTGCCGTCCTCAACTCGCTGGCGATGGAAGATGTCGGGCACGTCGCCGGAACGGCTTCAGCCATGATCGGCACCGTCACCCTCATCGGTGGGTCGCTCCTGGGATCACTTGTCGACCGGGCCGTGTCGACGTCGGTGACACCGTTTGCGATCGGGTTTCTCGGGTTCGGCGGACTGATGATCGCGTTCGTCTGGTGGGCGCGACTGCCTGGGACCAACGGAACGAGTGCGCCGAGGGCTGCCGCAGGGCGGTAGCATCACCGACCGAAAGGAGAACCGTGTCCCTTCCCGACCTGCTTGGAGTCATCCGTATTCTGATGACTCCGGTCGTGATGGCATTGGTGCTCGCCGACACCCGTGTCGGATTCATCGTCGCGGCCGTGCTGTTCGTTGTCGCCGCGGCAACCGACTTCTTCGACGGGTACCTTGCCCGGCGCTGGAACATTGGCACGGTGCTCGGAGCATTCCTCGACTCGACCGCCGACAAGCTGCTGGTCACCGGAGCGCTGCTTGCGCTCATCGCCGTCGATCGCGTCTCGGTTTGGGCGGCGCTCATCATCATCGCCAGGGAGATCGCAGTGATGACCCTTCGTGGGGTGGTGGCAATCGAAGGTGAGCTGGTCAAACCTTCGCGTCTGGGCAAAGCCAAGGCGAATGTGCAGTACATGGCCATCTTCCTGGCGATACTGCGCCTGTTCGAGCCGCTGGGTCCGCTGTTCCTCGATGAGTGGGTCATGTGGGTCGCCGCGGTGATGACGCTGGCTTCGGGATGGGCCTACGCTCGAGCGTTTGCTTCGGTGGTGCGACAGGTCGACCGGTGACCACCCTGGTGACGGGCGGCTCCGGAGTCGTCGGCCGAGAGGTCGTCCGGCTCCTGGTTGCTGAGGGCCGGCAGGTTCGGGCGTTGGTGCGGTCCCAAGCCTCAGCCCAGCTCGTCGAGGGCCTCGGTGCTCAGCCCTACCGGGGTGATGTGCTCGACTTCGCCGGTCTCGTCGACGCAATGGAGCGGATCGACGTCGTGTTCCACGTCGCCGGGGTGAACGCCATGTGTTCCCGGGATCCGGAACCGATGCGAGCGGTGAACGTCGACGGGACCCGCAATGTCGTCCGTTCCGCCGCATCGGCGGGTGTCCGCAGGGTCGTCTACACGTCCTCAGCTGTCACGATCGGGGAGGAAAAGGGTTCGATCGGCTCGGAGGCGAGCATGCACCGAGGATTCTTCCTTTCCGCCTACGAACGCACCAAGTTCGAGGCGGAACAGGTCGCGCTCGGAGAGCGTGTCGGAGTCGAGGTCGTGGCGGTCAATCCCTCATCGGTGCAGGGTCCCGGAAGAACAACCGGTACCGGGAGGTTGCTGCTCGCCCTGCTCCGGGGCAGGCTCCGGTTCGTGATCAACACGCGGCTGAGCATCGTGGATATCACCGACTGCGCTCGGGGGCATCTGCTTGCCGAGACACAGGGGGTGCCGGGGGAGCGGTACCTGCTGTCCGGGTTCACCGCCACCATCGACGAAGCGGTACGGATGCTCGGAGAAGCAGCGGGCGCTCGCCCACGAACGGTCCCGGCGTCGCTGGTGGGGGCGGCAGCAGGGGTTGTCGAGTGCGCCGGTCGGGCGCTTCGAAAGGACCCGCCGTTCTGCAGAGAGATGGCCCGTGTCCTCGCGTTCGGTCACGCCTACGACGGGTCACGGGCTACTCGCGAGCTGGGTCTGACCTACACGTCCCCTCAGGACACGATCGATCGGACGGTGGCCTGGTACCGGGAGCAAGGCTTCTTGTGATCCCTTTCTCGGAAATGGGAGCGTCGTATGGCGACGCTCCCATTGCCGAGAAAACGGCAAGACTGGCGGCCATCCGACTGGGAGGCTGAACCGTCGCTGGGGGGCATTGCGAAGTATGAATCGGTTCAGTTGTTGGGGACTCGGATGGCCGCCACGCGTTACGGTACCCCACCGATCGGGCAAAGTGGTGGCAATCCGAACACGGGCAGAGGGCCGGTTAATCAGCCCGGCCGGGGTCCTGACGGCCGCGACTACTCTCCACCCAACGATGCCGGCGCCCCTGCAACCTCTTCTTCGAGCCTGGCGACCTGAGACCGTTCCCTCGATTCCGGGCCGTCTCGCGGTCGCGACGGCAGGTCGGGCGTTCCTCCTGGCAGGACTCGCCCAATATGTCTCGGGCCCGGTGTTGGCTCTGGTGCCGGGTGAACGCGAGGCTGAAGAGCTCGTCGACGATGTGCTGCTCTTCTCGGAGAAGGCGCTGCTTCTCCCCGCATGGGAGACTCTCCCGTTCGAACACGTCTCGCCGAACGAAGAGACCATGGCGAGGCGAGCCGAAGCCCGGCATCGCCTGACGACAGGGCAGCCTGGACTGGTCGTCGTCGCGTCCGCCCGATCGGCTGCCCAGCGCATCAGTCCCTCGCCCGTCGCTCCGATCCGGGCGCCGGTCGGCGAGGACGTCTCGTTCGACTGGTTGGTTCACGAGCTTGCAGAACTGGGCTACGAGCGGGTGCCGCGAGTCGAAGCTCGCGGCGAGTTCGCCGTTCGAGGAGGGATCGTCGACGTCTTTCCTGCCCAGGGTGGGGCCCCGGTCCGGCTCGAATTCTGGGGCGACAGGGTGGACAGTGCCCGGAGCTTTTCGGTCTCGTCGCAACGTTCCGAAGCGCCCGTCGAGGTTCTCGTTGCCTACCCGTCGCGGGAAGTTCGCCCCAACGGTCAACTGGCGGCAATAGCGTCGCGTCTGCTGCGATCTGAGCCCTGGGCGGCGGCCACATGGGATCGGATAGCCGAGGGGCAGGTCTTCTCCGGAATCGAGTCGTGGCTTCCCTGGTTGGCGCCACCGCGAACGGCTCTCTCCGAGCTACCGGTGGGTGGGACGCTCGTTGTCTTCGACCCGATTGCCGTCACCGATCGGGCGAGGGACCTCGCTTCCGAGGAAACGGACCTTGCTCGAGCACTCGCGCCGACCTGGGGTGCGGGCGCCACGATCGATCACCCCCCGCTCTATCTGGATCTGCCGATCGATGATCATCCGGGGCTGCTCGCCCCGCCAGTCGCCGCCGGACCGGACGACCCGGTGTTGCGAGTCAGCGGACTCGATGCGACCCCGGGTGATGCCGACTCGGTGGCCGGCGCTTTGTCCCGACTGATCTCAACGGGGACGACCACCGTTATTGCGATGGACGGTGACACCGCTGCCGATCGTGTCGCCAGGGTGCTGGGAGAGAGCGGCCTGTCTCTGGCGAGGCGGGACCACCTCGAGACCGTCGAGTCGGCGGTCGTCGGCGCCGGCATCCACCATGGCTTCCGGTTCGTCGATCCACGTGTGGCCGTGTTCGGAGAGCAGGCAATTGCCGGGCGGCGGCGCGCGCACCGCCGCGGCCCACAGCGTGCCCGATCGGAGTCCGCCGCGTACCGGGATCTTCAGGCCGGGGACTACGTCGTCCACTACCGGCACGGGATAGGTAGGTTCGAGGGACTCGTCACCAAGACCGTCGCCGGCATCGAAAGGGACTACCTGATCGTCGCCTACGCCGCAGGTGACAAGCTCTACGTGCCGACCGACCAGCTCGACGCGATCCGTCGCTACACCGGCGGTGAGCAGCCACGAGTGTCGAGGATGGGTGGAGCAGACTGGTCGGCGACCAAGGCGAGGGTTCGCAAGGCGGTCGCGGCGATCGCCGAGCAGGTCGTCAGCCTGCATCGGGCACGTGCAACGGCGACTGGTCACGCGTTCGGTCCCGACGGCCCGTGGCAGAGTGAGCTGGAGTCGGCGTTTCCGTTCGAGGAGACACCGGACCAACTCCTTGCGATCGAAGACGTCAAGGCCGACATGGCGTCGGAGCAGCCGATGGACCGGCTCATCTTCGGTGATGTCGGGTTCGGCAAGACCGAAGTCGCGGTGCGTGCGGCATTCCGGGCCGTCAACGGGGGACGCCAGGTGGCTGTGCTGTGCCCGACGACGTTGCTTGCCCAGCAGCACTTCCAGACCTTCGTCGACCGGTTCGATCCGTACCCGATCCGTGTTGCGATGCTCAGCCGCTTCCTCGGGGCCAAAGAGCAGAAGACGGTCGTTCGTCGGCTCGCCACGGGTGAGATCGATGTCGTCATCGGCACACACCGGCTTCTCAGCGACGACATCCACTTCAAGGATCTCGGCTTGCTGGTGGTCGACGAGGAGCAGCGGTTCGGCGTCGGCGCCAAAGACGCGATCAAGCGTCTGCGCGTCGGAGTCGACGTCCTCACGCTGACGGCAACGCCGATCCCCCGCACGTTGGAGATGGCACTGACGGGGATTCGCGATGTCAGCCACATACGGACGGCGCCCGAGGACCGCCACCCGATCCTGACCTACGTCGGTCCGCTGGACGAGCGATCGGTCTCGGCCGCCATCCGCCGGGAGCTGCTGAGAGAGGGACAGGTCTTCTACGTGCACAACAGGGTGCGCTCGATCGATCGGACCGTCGCCAGGTTGCGCGAACTGGTTCCGAACGCCCGCTACGCCGTCGCCCATGGCCAGATGAGTGAAGGCCAACTCGAACAGGTGATGCTCGACTTCTGGAACCACGAGTACGACGTGCTGGTCGCCACCACGATCATCGAGTCCGGCCTGGACCTTCCGACGGTCAATACGTTGCTCGTCGAGCGGGCCGACCTTCTTGGGCTCGCCCAGCTCTACCAGCTGCGCGGCAGGGTTGGCCGGTCCCGTCAACGCGCCTACGCCTACCTGTTCCATCCGCCGGAGCGATCTCTCAGCGAAGAAGCACGCCGCAGACTGCGGGCCATTGGGGAGCACACTGATCTTGGCTCCGGATTCGACATCGCTCTGCGAGACCTCGAGATCAGAGGTGCCGGAAGCATCCTCGGCGAGGTGCAATCGGGCCACATCGCCGCCGTCGGTTTCGATCTGTACGCCCGACTCGTCGCCGAGGCGGTCGGAGAGCTGGAGGGACGGCCGATGGCCGAGGAGCGCCCTGCCGACGTCCGCATCGAGATCCCCGTGAACGCCTACATCGATGCCGCATTCATCGCCGACGAGGAAGCCAGACTGGAGGCATATCGCCGCCTCGCCACGGCGAGAACCGTGGCAGACGTCGACGATGTCGCCGCGGAGTGGCAGGATCGCTTCGGGGCATGGCCGCAACCCGTCGAAGCGCTCCTCGCGGTGGCGGTGCTGCGTACCGAGGCGCTGCGCGCCGGTCTCGAGGAGATCGTCGTCCTCGGGCGCGAGGTGCGTCTCGCACCCGTCGATCTGACCATCTCTCAGGAGGTCAGGTTGCAGCGCCTGGCCCCGGGGGCGGTGCTGCGCGCCGGGGAGAGCGCCTTGTTCCTACCCGCACCCCGTTCCGAAACCGTGGTCCAGCAGTTGACCGAATTCGTCCGCGACATGTGGCCATCGGTCGAGGCCAAGAGCTGATCCTCGTCGCGAGCCCGGCCGCGGCCGGCCACATCGTCGGCTCGCTTTCTCGCTTCACCCGCCCCCTGCCTACTATTCAACGGTCAGAAAGGTGAACTCCGTGCGCAAACCCCTCGTCCTCCTCTTCGTCTTCGCCCTAATTGCGACAGCATGTTCCGGTTCGGGCGGCACCGTAGCGACCGTCAACGGTACCCCGATCACGCTGTCGGACATCGAAGCGCTGTCCCCGTCCGGCGCGACCGTCGAAGTCGGAGCGTTCAATGACAATCTGAGAAACCTGATCGTCGAACAAGCCGTCATTCAGGCAGCTCAGCAACAGTGGGGCGTTGTCATCGACGAAGCGGCCATCTCCGCCAGGTACGACGAGTTGGTCGGAACCATCGAAGGAGACGTCGACACCTACCTGGCCGACAACAACATCACCGCCGAGACGCTCCGGCATGTCGCCATTCAAAGGCTGCTCGGGGCTGCGATCGATGAACAGCTCTCCGCGCAGGTCGGTCCGGTCTCCGACGCCGATCTGCAGGTTGCCTATGCGGCAGCGAAACAGTCTCAGAGCAATGTGTGCGCCCACCACATCCTGGTCGACACCGAGGACGCAGCCAACGCGGTCATCGATCGCATCGATGCAGGCGAGCTGTTCGAAGATGTTGCCACCGAAGTGTCGACGGACACCGGTTCGGGGAGTCAGGGTGGCGACCTGGGCTGCAACGCGCCTTCGGCGTACGTGCCGACGTTCGCAGACGCCGTGCTCGCTGCCCCGGTTGGGGAGGTGTACGGGCCGGTGCAGTCGGACTTCGGCTACCACGTCATCAGGGTCGACTCTCGGGAGGTTCCGTCGTTCGACGATCTGAAGGCGCAGCTGGAGGACCAGGTCAAGCAACAGCAAGGGGCAACCCTGTTCTCCGACTGGATCACGACCACGCTCGACGCCGCGACGATCGAGGTGGCCGCCAAGTACGGAACCTGGGCCGGCGCTCCCGACTACACCGTCAACGCTCCGGCCTGATGGCCGGTCGGATCACGGTCGCCGGGCTGGGGCCGGGTGACCTTCGGGTGGCTGGCCGAACCGCCGAGGCGCTCTTTGATCCTGCCCGGACGGTGATCGTACGGACGCTCGAGCATCCGGCCGCCCGTGAACTTGCCGCCCGCCGACCGGTCCTGAGCGCAGATGATCTCTACGACGAAGCTTCCGGATTCGAGGAGGTCTATGAGCAGCTCGCCCGGCGGGTTCTCGATGCCGCCCAGGAGGGGGACGTCGTGCTGGCGCTGCCGGGGAGTCCCTCCGTTGCCGAGCGGACGACCGGAATCGTGATTGCGGCGGCGGAAGCTGGAGGGATTCCGATCGAGGTCCTCCCCGGAGAGTCGTTCCTGGACGTTCTCGCCACCGAGGCCGGCGTCGATCTGCTCGGTGTGCAGATTCTCGATGGGCGAGCTTTGCCCGACCCGCTGTTCCTCCACCTCCCAACGGTGATCGCCCAAGTCGACGTGCCGATGGTGCTCATGGATGTTCGTGACCGGTTGCTCGCGGTCCTCGACGAGGAAACCGAGATTGTCGTCGCCCGCGAACTCGGTACCGAAGCCTCGGACATCCGCAGGATGCCGCTGGCCGCCCTCGATCCCGACCTGGCCGGGCTGCGTACCACGCTCTACCTGGAGCCGGGTGCCGTCGGCTGGCCGGGACTGGTCGCGACGATGCGACGCCTCCGGGAAGAGTGCCCTTGGGATCGCAGTCAGACCCACCACTCGCTGGTGCGCAACGTCATCGAGGAGACCTACGAGCTCGTCGACGCACTCTCGGCACTTCCCGTCGAGGCTCCAGATGGTGAACCCGACTACGGGGCGTACGCCGATGTGGAAGAGGAACTCGGCGATGTGCTCCTCCAGGTGGTGTTCCATGCGGTGATGGCCCGTGAAGCAGGTGCGTTCAACGTCGAAGACGTTGCGGAGATGCTGCGCCGCAAGCTCGTGCGCCGGCACCCCCATGTGTTTGCCGGCGTCGAGGTGTCGGGGGTCGAGGAGGTACTGCGCAACTGGGAGACGATCAAGCAGCATGAGAAGCGTCGGTCGTCGCTCATGGATGACGTCCCCGCCGGACTTCCAGGTCTGGAGCGCGCCGCCAAGATCCAGCGCAGGGCGGCATCGGTGGGGTTCGACTGGGAGCAGGTCGCCGGGATTGTCGACAAGATTCGAGAAGAGACCGGTGAACTCGAGTCGGTGCTCGACGATCGATCGGCGGCAGAGGATGAGCTCGGCGATCTGCTGTTCAGTGTGGTGAACTTGAGTCGCCGCCTTTCACTCGATCCTGAGGTGGCTCTGCGGAGAGCCGTGGATCGGTTCGCCACGCGTTTTCGCTTCATGGAAGGCTCTGGCGTTGACGGAAAGACCCTCGAAGAGCTCGAAGCGATGTGGGCCGCGGCCAAAGCGGCCGAAAGACAAGGTATGGAGGCGCCAGATGGCTAGATTCAGCACACAAGGAGGGCCGATGGACACCACGATCAGCGCGGTGAAGGCCCGTGAGATCCTCGACTCCCGGGGCAACCCGACCGTTGAGACCGAAGTGTTCCTCGCTGGCGGAGCATTCGGTAGGGCGGCGGTTCCCTCCGGGGCATCGACGGGGGCGCTCGAAGCGCTCGAGCTTCGAGACGGCGGAGACCGCTACGGCGGCAAGGGTGTTCAACGGGCACTCACCAACATCCGTGAAGAGATTGCCCCTGCCGTGATCGGTCGCGACGGCACCGATCAGGAGGGTCTCGACCAGGCGATGATCGATCTCGATGGAACCCCCGCCAAGTCACGCCTCGGAGCAAACGCCATACTCGGCGTCTCCATGGCAACGGCACGGGCGTGTGCCGGAGCCCTCGGCGTTCCGCTCTTCCGGTATCTCGGAGGGACCAAGGGCAGGGTGCTCCCAACCCCGTTCTTCAACGTACTCAACGGTGGCGCCCATGCCGACAACTCGGTGGACATTCAGGAATTCATGCTCGTTCCGGGTGGCGCCCCGACATTTCGCGAAGCACTGCGCGCCGGAGCGGAGATCTACCACACGCTCAAGAGCGTCCTGGGAGCCAAGGGGCTTTCGACAGGGGTCGGTGACGAAGGTGGGTTCGCCCCCAACCTTCCCCACAACCGCTCTGCAGTAGAGCTGTTGGTCGAGGCGATCACCGCGGCCGGATACACGCCAGGTGAGGACGTCGCCATCGCCATCGATGCGGCCGCCTCCGAGATGTACGCCGACGGCGTCTACACGATGGAGGGGCGAGCACTGACCTCGGCCGAAATGGTCGACTACCTGGAAGGGCTGGTCGACGAGTTCCCCCTTGTCCTGATCGAAGACGGTCTCGCCGAGGACGACTGGGACGGATGGAAGGTCCAGACCGACCGGTTGGGCGGGAAGGCGCAGCTGGTCGGTGACGACATCTTCGTCACCAACGAGGAGCTGCTGCGGAGGGGCATCGAGGAAGGTGTTGCCAACTCGATCCTGATCAAGGTGAACCAGATCGGGAGCCTCTCGGAGACGTTGCACACGATGGAGAAGGCAGAACGCGCCGGGTACGGACGCATGATCAGCCACCGTTCTGGCGAGACGGAAGATTCGTTCATCTCGCATCTGGCAGTCGCGACGAACGCGCTGCAGATGAAGTCCGGCGCGCCGGCGCGGGGAGAACGCACCGCGAAGTACAACCAGCTGCTGCGTATCGAAGAAGAGCTCGACGACAGTGCCCGGTTCGCCGGGTGGTCCTGGATGAAGCGCTGATGAGGCGAGGATCACGCGTCGCCATCCTCGCCGTTCTCGGCGTGATCGTCGTGGGCGTGGTCCTCATCACCAATGTGTTTCCTATTCGCAGCCTGATGGCACAACAACGTCGGGTCGACCTTGCCCACGAGCAGCTGACGGCTCTCCAGCAGGAGAACGCCCGACTGCAGGCCTCTGCCGACTTCCTCTCCTCCGATGCCGGAGTGGAGATGGTTGCCCGACGTGACTTTGGCCTCGTGCGGCCCGGGGAGACCGCCTATGTGGTCGTCGACCCGGACGACGAAGGCTTCAGCCCAGAGGTGCCGGAGGCCGCCCCCGAACCCGAGCCCAACCGGCCATGGTGGCAGCACGTGTGGGACTTCCTGACCGGACGCGATCTGACAGGTTGATGGACGACCAGCAGGCAGTAGCAGCTCAGTTGGGGCGCCCCCTGCGCGCTCCGGTCGATGTGCGCTCTCGCTGTCCGCTGGGGCTTCCGGTCGTGGTGGCGGTCCCACCTCTCCTCGACGACGGGACACCTTTCCCCACGAGGTACTGGCTGTCCTGTCCCGCCGCGCGATCACGTATCGGGAGACTCGAGTCGGCGGGAGGGGTGAAGGCGATGGACCGCAGGATTCGCCACGATCCCGAGTTCGCGGCCGCCGTCGCAGATGCCGACCGACGCTATGCAGCCGAACGTGATGCGCTGCTCCCCGACGGTGCCACGCCTCGGCCCGCCGGTGGTGTGGGCGGGGGAGCGGGAGGCGTCAAATGTCTGCACGCTCACTACGCCGACCTCCGGGCAGGCAACGGGAACCCGATCGGCGACCTCGTGGCACCGTGGGTCGAACCGCTCGACTGCACGGTGGCGTGCGTGAGCGGCGAGCCGCCATCTTCGAATCCTGCCTGGTCCGAGCCCCGCTGAGCGTGACGGTTCGGCGGAGCGACCTCTGTCGAGTTCCCCTACGCCCCTGCCATCACGAAGAACATCGCCCCCTGCGGGTCGCTGATCCCGGCGAAACGTCCGACATCGGGGATGTCCATCGCAGGTACGTCGACCCTGCCGCCCAGTTCGACCGCCTTCTCCATGGTCAGGTCGACATTCTCGACGGCGAAGTACAGATCCCAGTGCGGTGGGACAGGTCCCCAGTCTTTCGAGATCTGCATCATGCCGGCTACCGATCGACCATCGACGATGAACGTCGTGTACGGACCGGACGGCATGTCGGCGGTCTCGGTCGTGATCCCGAGGACGGTCTCGTAGAAGGCTCTGGCGGCTTCGGTGTCGTGCACCTGCAACTCGTTCCAAACGAGGGTTCCCGGCTCGTTGGCCAGTTCGGCACCGATGTGGTTCTTTGCCTCCCAGAACGAGACGAACGCTCCTGCCGGATCCTGGACGATCGTCATGCGGCCCGCGTCTTCGACGTCGAAGGCCGGTGCAACGACGGTTCCACCCGCAGCTGCGGCCCTGGTTGCCGTCTCGGCTGCGTTGGCGACGGTGATGTACGTTGCCCAGTGTGGCGGCATGCCTGCAGCGCGCTGGTCGGGTGCCATCTCGTTGAGTCCGGCGACGGACTTGCCGTTGAGCAGACACATGGTGTAGACGCCCGCTTCTCCTGCCGGGTCGTCGCGAAACGACCAGCCGAACAGGCCGCCGTAGAAGCGCTTGGCGCCGTCGGGGTCGGTGGTGGCCAGATCGACCCAAGAGGGTGTTCCGGGAGCGTAGGACGTGAACTCGGCCATGGGGCCCTCCTCGTGTGACCTTGCGCTCAACCTACCCGAGATTCTCTACTGGAGAGCATCCCGCAGGCGCTGCCAGGTGACGGAGAGGTCCTCGGGAACGACTCTCGTGGTGCCTACCGTGGTCATGAAGTTGGCATCTCCGGACCAGCGCGGGACGAGGTGCAGATGGAAGTGCCCTGGCACTCCGGCGCCGGCGACGCGTCCGATGTTCGCCCCCAGGTTGTACCCGTCGGGCTGCATGGCCGAGTCGATGGCGCCGGTTGCGTTCCCAACGAGACGCCACAGCTCGCTCTGCTCCTCGCCGGACAGGTCCGTGGTCCCTGCGGCATGGCGATACGGCGCGACCATCAGGTGCCCGGTGGTGTAGGGGTACCGGTTGAGCACGGTGAATGCGAGATCACCGCGCTCGATGATCAGGGCGTCGTCATCGTCGCCCGCCGGGAGACGACAGAAGAGGCAGCCGTCGAGATCGGGTTGACCGGCGGTGGCGATGTACTCGCTTCGCCATCCGGCCCACAGCAGGTCCCAAGACATGGGGGCAGGGTACTACCCAGGCCG
>CBEVHI010000012.1:0-22660 GCA_965549635.1 uncultured bacterium
ATCAGATCTACGTTCTCGATCGCGGCAAGGTGGTCGAGACCGGCTCACACGACGACCTCATCGTCCAGGACGGCCTCTATGCGTCGTTGTGGAAGGTCCAAACGGGCGAGGCAGTTGCCTGGCACATCGAAGATCCCACGGTCCCCCCGGCCGGTGGTAGCTTGACCTGAGAGCGCAATCGCAAGGCTGAGCAAGACGTCCGACCGATGGCGCGAAGCAGCGGGAGGCGGCCGGAGGAGGCACCGATGGAGTGGGTCAGAGTCCCAGCAGGCTCGGTACGTCGGGAGTCATCGGGTCTGGTGCACCTCCGCCTCGATGACGACACCCGCCTCGACAAGGACACGGCGGCCGATCTGGTGGCGGCGCTCGACGCGTTCATCCCGACTCCCGCTCCACTTCTGGTCGACATCTCGGGGGTCGTCTGGGCTGAGAAGGAAGCTCGCGACCTCATCGCTGGTTCTCACTACGCAAGCGCCCGAGCGATTCTCGTGCACGGTTCCGCCGCAGCCGTACTCGCCCAACTGTTCGAGAACCTCCACCACCCCGAGGTGGAGACACGCACATTCCGGGATGAGAGCAAGGCCAGAGAGTGGCTCGAGACACTCGCCGACTGAAAGCTGTTCGCTTCCTGTGACGCTTCAGCGGGACAGCTCGCTCCGATCGTCACTACAACGGATGCAGCCGATCCCGATCAATCGTTCAGGTCGATCTCGCACTCGTCGAGCCACTGCTGTGCACCCTCGCCAAACTGAGTCATGAAGGCCTGAAAGGCGGCAATGATCTGATCGAGTCCCGCGCCCTCGAGCTCTTTGAGATCTTCGGGATCGAGATCGAGGCTCTCTCCGGTCATGGCACCGAGGGCCCCTCCTAGATCGTCCGGATCACCATTCCAGACCGGCAGGTAGCCATCGGCCACTGCCCACACAGCGAACTGCAGGTCCATGCCGCCCATCTGCTGATTGGTCTCCGTAGCGAGATCCCGGCCGCAAAGACAGTCTGCGAAGGTAAGAAGGCTCTCGTCCGCGGCCCCCGCAGGCGAGTAGGCGCTCCCTGCACTTGCCGCCTCTTCATCACTGTCGATACAGGTGACGAATGGGTGGACGGTCGCCGACTCTCCCGCCGGTATCGTCGCCGCCACAGGTTGGATCACCATCATGCGCTGCTCTGCGACTCCGGGAGCGGGTGCGAACACGGAGCCACAAGGAATCACCACATCGAGGTCCTCATCAGACCTGTTCGTGAGCCGGACTTCGAAGATCTCGCCGAAGATCCCACCATCCGGCGAGACAACATCGGCTTCGAGGGAGCCTTCGGAAACGAGCTTCTCGATGCTGTCCGCAGTAGGACCACTCGCGACGGTTGTCGTCGATGGAATCGTCGACGGTGTGGCAGTCGGCGACGCTGACGTCGTAACGGTCGTCGCTGCACTCGAAGCGGTGGCGGCCTGGCCTGCAGTCGTCTGTGAAGTGCCGGCGCTTCCGCACGCCGCCGCTGCCGCAATCAGCACGACGACGGTCGGAAGGGAGAGCGAGTACCTTCTCGAGCGCATGAGAGCCCTACCTTGTCGACAACTCCTTCCAGTATCCTCCTTCACAGTTCAGTTGAACAGTGCGGAATCCGTACAACCGTACGCAGCTTCAGATCGCCGCCCAGTACGCTTTGTGCACTGATGAAGGCAGCGATTCGCACCAGGTACGGACCTCCGGAAGTCGTGCACCTCGGCGAGGTCGACCGACCGATTCCCGGAGACGACGAGCTGCTGATCAAGGTTCACGCCACAACCGTCAACCGGACGGATTGCGGCTACCGCGGAGGCACCCCGTTCCTCATCAGATTCTTCAGCGGGCTCCGGCGGCCGAAAGCCACCATCCTCGGAACCGAATTCGCCGGAGAAGTCGATGCGATCGGCACAGGCGTCACCTCCTACCGAGTGGGCGACAGGGTCTGTGGGTACTGCGAGGGCACCTTCGGCGCGCACGCCGAATACATGACCATCCAGGCCGGGCGCTTGATTGCACGTATCCCTGCAAACTCGACGTTCGAGGAAGCTGCTCCCAGCACAGAAGGCTCCCACTACGCACTGGGCATGCTGCGAAGCGCACAGATCGGAAGTGGAGACGACGTTCTCGTATTCGGTGCTACCGGAGCCATCGGTTCGGCTGCGGTCCAGATCGCCAAGAGCCTCGGCGCCAACGTGACCGCCGTCTGCGGCACCGCCCATGTGGACCTGGTTCAGCGCCTGGGCGCTGACAGGGTCATCGATTACCAGACCACCGACTTCACACAGGATGAGCAGAGGTACGACCTGGTTCTCGACGCTGTTGGCAAGAGTTCCTTCCGTCGATGCCGGCGGCTGCTGAAGCCCCGCGGGATCTACACATCATCGGATGTCGGGTTCCTCTGGCACGGACCGATCCTTGCGCTCATCACCCCACTGTTCCGCGGCAGGAGACTCATCTTCGTGGTGCCGCGTCGCGATCCCGAAGCGGTCCGCTACCTGAAGAGCCTCATCGAATCGGGAGCGTTCAAGCCGGTGATCGATCGCCGGTATCCGCTGGACCAGATCGTGGAGGCATACCGTTTCGTCGAGACGGGCCAGAAGATCGGCAACGTCGTGGTCACCGTCCAGTGACAACCGTTTGAACCTCGAGCCGATCAGGTCCCGCCAACTCTGCAACGACAAGGGATTCCGGGTGGTGGAGCTGAGGGGATTTGAACCCCTGACCCCTTGCATGCCATGCAAGTGCTCTGCCGAACTGAGCTACAGCCCCAAGTGCGGACGTGGAGTGTACCAGGACCCGTCTATGCCTCGGTCGGTGCCGGCTCCCACTCGAGACGGGGGGCATCACCCCAGAGTCGCTCGAGGCTGAAGTACTCGCGTGTAGCCGGCTGGAACAGATGAACGACCAGGTCGCCGTAGTCGAGCAGCACCCACTCGGCCTCCCTGCGCCCCTCCCTGCGCAGCGGCCGCCGATCCTCGTCGCGGAGTCTGAACTCGACCTCATCGGCCAGGCTTTGAACATGACGATTGGACGTGCCGGAAGCGATCACGAACACGTCGGTGATCCAGAGCAACTCCGACACATCGAGGAGAACGACGTTGGATCCCTTCTTGGCGTCGATGATCTGCGCGGCAATGCCGGCGAGCCTTCGACTGTCGTTCCTGGCCTCGATGAGCGCTCAAGCCTCCTCTGCGGGAATGTCCTGCCCAACAATGATAGTGAGATCCACGACTCCACTGGGTTGGCGGACCTCGATCAAGACCTCTCCCCTCCCCAGCACGTCGCGCGCATCCAACGCGGACTGCTGGTGTTGGCGTCCCTGTGCGATGATCCGAGTCTCGGTGTATGTGCTCTTGTCGGCGTTGTCGGTGCGCACGATGCGAAACCCGTGCGCTATGAGCACTGCGGCCACCGGACGGGTCGTCCCAATCCTGCCGTTGCCGTTGAGCACCTCGACGCGAGGACGGACTCCGGAGGTGAACTGCAACGAAGGCAGACTCTCCGACGTGAAGCCGGCAGCCGCCTCCCCACTGATCTGATACAGCTCGGAGTCCCCGCCGGCGCGTTCGATGCGCTCCACCGGGACCGCAGTCAGCCGCAGGTCCTTCTCCCCGACTGCTCCTTCGAGCGCCTGGCGAGCCAGTGCGGGGTCGCCGGTCGCCCGACCGACGAGTTGCTCGATTCCTGCCGTATTCGATCCTGAGAAGAAGGCCTTCCAGACGGAACCCTGACGATCGAGCCACTCCAGTTGTGTCCCGGTTCCCTGCTCCGTGAGGAGACGCCCCACTTCATCAGGTGTCCGAAACGCCGCCCCTGTATCCATCGCCACAATCTCTCCGGCACCGGAATCGACCATCAGCGGGGTCGTCAGATCCACTTCGATCTCTGCTCCCAGCAGGCTGCTCACCTCGGTTGCGGTCAGCTCGACGGAGGCGTCCACCCGTGCGCCCAGCAGATTGGACACGGTGAGCTTGGGCAGGTCGGCGGCGCTGAAGCGTGTCACATCGCTGATCTCGCGGTCTCCGAATCCCGGCAGCACGGTCAGCAGGCCAGGAGGGAACAGCGCCAGGCGGACACCACTCTCGTCGGAGGCGAGCAGAGCAATCGATGCTGCCCGGCCGTCGTCGCCTGTCACCGTGATGAGAAGCGAGGCCCCTGATGCGGACGGGGTGACCCCGCCAGGTGTTTCGTCGTCGGGAGGGGAGGCAAGCACGATCGACAAGATCACCGCGACGGCGATCAGCACCATGGCGCCAACGAGTGCCAGAAGGATCCTGCGACGGGCGATCCCACGAACGGTCTTGCGCGCTGCCCGGTTCAGTTCCCTCGGCGACGCCTGGTCTTCCAGCAGACCACTCCTGCGCCGGCGACCTCCACCGATGCGCATGGCCAGGCCGCGGGCGCGCCGAAGCCTGCGATGCTCACCCATACAGGCCGCGCTCTCTGATGTAGTGCCACACGTTCTCTCGCACCATGAATCGAATCGACTGACCTGCGTGGGCACGCTCGCGAAGCATCGTCCCGCTCACGTCGAGCGTCGGCATGTCCAGCCACACGAACTCTTCAGGAACGGCGGCAACGACCTCCTCGGCCGAGACTCCTGGTCGAGGAGCGACCGCGAGGTCGGCCAGTTCCAGCACCGATTCCCATCGATTCCACGACGTGATCCCCATCGCGGCATCGGCTCCCAGAATCAGACACAGATCGTCGTTCGGGAAGTCGGCAAGTGTGTCATGGGTGAACGTCCACCCTGGTCTGCGCACCTCCCTGTCGTCGGCTTCGAAGTAGGGGACACCTTCCACGGCAAGACAGGTCATCGCCCAACGGTCCTCGGGTGAGGTCACCGACTCATCGGCCTTCTGCCATGGATTGCCTGCAGGAATGAAGGTCACGACGTCGAGATCCAGGTCGCGATAGGCCACCTCGCCTGCGAACAGATGCGCGAGGTGAGGAGGGTCGAATGTTCCGCCGAGTACGCCCCTTCGCACGACCGCAAGCATAGGCGACCGGCCTTCGACACGTGCCCGTCAGCCGGCGAGAGGCAGCAACCGGATCGTGCCCGATGGACACGATCGGACCGCCAGCGGATCCACATAGCGTCCACCGACCCGCATCGAGAAATGGAGTGCGGCGACTCCGTGATCGACACCGCTCCTCCCGACCGTCGCACCCGTGAGGACGCTTTCACCGGTGTGCACCTCGATCGCCGACAGGTACGAGTAGGACGTGCGAATCGACCCGGGGTGAAGGATCGTCACCGTATGGACTCCGGCAACACTTCCAGCGAAGCTCACGACTCCGTCGCCTGCTGCCTGCACGGGGCTGCCGTACTCCAGGGAGAAGTCGGTACCCCAGTGCCCCCCGTAGTTCCCGACCGGAGCGAACCGACGTACGACCTGCCCTGAAGGAGGAGCAAGGGAGGCGTCGCACGGACCGCTACCCGAAAAGAGCGTGAAGAGCATGACAGCGGCCACCAGCACTCGAATCATCAGGTACCCCTTCGCCCGTCCCGCCGCACGTCAACCGTACGCTCCGCGAGAATCGAAGGGAAGGGTGTCGGCCGCGTCGGCTAGACGACGTCGCTGACGGAGCGCTCCTCGATCACCCGAAGGATCTCCTGACGGAGTTCGTCAGGTTGAAAGGGTTTCGTGATGAAGCCGTCCGCACCGCCTTCATCGGCACGGCGACGAGATTCCTCCTCGGCGTGGGCGGTGAGGACAAGGACGGGCAGCGATCGCGTTCGAGGATCGGAGCGGAGCCGGTCGAGCACCTCCCAGCCGTCCATCTCGGGAAGGCCAATGTCCAGAACCATCAGGTCAGGGCTCTCCGACAGGGCGGCTTCCAGCGCACCGGGACCGTCTTCGCGCATCACGACCTGCAGCGATGCCGGCCGGAGACACACTTCGATGAGACGGCGAATGACGGCCGAGTCTTCGACGACCAACACGCGGCTCATGAGGCTCCTTCTCGATACGTTGCCCATCTCATCGACATCGCCCGGGACGGGCTTGAACGGTTTCGTGCCGAAGGCACGGGACCACCATACGCCCCCTACGCCGTGACTTGCTCCACGAAAGCACTGAGCTGGCGCAGGGTCCGAACCTCGAACTGGTCGCTGAACGGATCGTAGACCCGCATCACCGAGTCACCCGTGTTCCAGTACGCCCTGGGTTCCGGGTTCAACCAGTAGACCGACCGGGCCGCCCCAGCAACGCGGGCAAGGAGGTCGGGACGCGGATCCCGGTAGTTGGTCCGGGCGTCCCCGGCGATGATCACCGTCGCCTTCGGAGAGATCTCGTTCCCGTACCGTTCCCAGAACATCTCGAGGGAGTGGCCGTAGTCCGAGTGGCCATCGAACCACAGCACCTCGGCCTCCTCGTGGAGACGCGACACGGCCGCCTCGAAATCGACACCCGGCACGAAGAAGCCGGTGACTTCGTCGAGCCCGTCGATGAACGCGAATGAACGGAGCCGGGAGAACTGGGCTGCCATGGCGAAGACGAACTGGAGGGTGAACCTCGCGAACGTAGCCATGGAGCCGCTGATGTCGGACAGCAGCATGACGTCCGGCCGGGATGGCCTCTTGGCACGAAAACGCGGTTCGACCAGGACCCCGCCGGTAGAGAGCGAGTTCCGCACGGTGCGCCGGAAGTCGAGCCTTCCGACGCGCCCTCGCCTCCGCCGCTCCGCCAACCGGGCGGCAAGCTTGCGAGTGAGTGGATGTATCGCCCGCTCGATCTCCACCAATTCGGCTCGAGTCGCGTGCATCAGATCCATGTCTTCCAGGGGAGTGGCCCGCAGCGTCTCGGCCACGGCCTCCCTCCCCCGGTCGGCGACGAGACGGCGTCTCACCTCGGACTGCACCTGTTCGCGAAACGCGGCCACACGCGACTGCAGTGACTCGCGGAGCAACCGTTCCTCGATGGCGGTCATTGGGGCCCCGGAGACCTCTTCGACGAGTTGCTCGACCGCCCCATCGAAGTCGAAAGGGCGCAGCGCCCGATACAGGTAGTAGGTCCCACCGACGGGTCGGCCGGACTCCATCCCTGCGAACCGGCGGACCGCGTAGCGGGCAAGCGCCCGAAGGAGGGCGTCATCATCACTACCCAGCGCCGCCACCAGCGAATCCATGAGGCCTCCCCCTCCTGCTCCTGCTGTGGCTCCAGCAGGTGGCTCTCCGCTGTCCCGATCGGCCGGTTCATCCTCTTGACGGGGGTCCAGGGCGAAGTAGACCTCGAAGGCGGTGTCGAAGGCCGCGTAGTGTCGGATGTTCTTGACGAGGGTCGCACCCAGCGTGACCTTCAGCGCGCTCCGATCCGCCAGGTCGATTTGGCGAATCGCTTCCATCGCATCAATGGCTTCGACCATCGAGACGGGAACACCGGCGGCACGCAGCTCCTGAATGAAGTCCGTGATGACATCGAGGAGCATCAGGCTCGAGGGTCGGGCCGCAGGTCGTGGGCGACCTTTTCGATATCGCTCTGGTATTTGAGGAGTACATGCAGCGTGTCCTGCACGACCTGATCGTCCAGCGCGTGCACCCCCAGCGCGAGAAGCGTTCGAGCCCAATCGATCGACTCGGAGATCGACGGGGCCTTGCGAACCTGTAGGCCCCTGATGCTGTGCACCATCTTGGAGACCTGGTCGGCCAGATGCGCAGGGAGGTCCGGCACCCGCGCAAGCAGGATCTCCTTCTCGCGTTCCACGGTCGGATAGTCGATGTGCAAGAACAGACAGCGTCGCTTCAGCGCCTCGGACAACTCTCGTGTGTTGTTGGAGGTCAGCACGACGAGGGGTTGGGTGCGGGCGGCCACCGTGCCCAACTCGGGGATCGATACCTGGAATTCCGAGAGCACCTCCAGAAGGAGGGCTTCGGTCTCCACCTCGACACGATCAATCTCATCGATCAAGAGCACGACCGGCTCCTCCGAACGGATCGCCTCGAGGAGCGGCCGGGTGAGCAGGAAGTCCTCGGAGAAGATAGAGCCCTCGATCTCCTCCCACACGTTGTTCTCACCGGCCTGGATGCGGAGCAGTTGCTTCTTGTAGTTCCACTCATAGAGGGCCTTCGACTCGTCCAGTCCCTCATAGCACTGCAAACGAATGAGTGGTCGACGCGTCGCCCCCGAGAGAGCCTTGGCCAGTTCCGTCTTGCCCACACCGGCAGGTCCTTCCACGAGGATGGGCTTGTCGAGACGATCGGCGAGGAACGCGACCTGGGCGATACGGTCATCAGCCAGGTAGTCCTGCCCAGCCAGTGCCTGCTTGATGGAGTCTGTGTCGGCGAATCGGGAGGCTTGTTCAATCATCGTTGTCTGGCGAGTGTACCGGGGCGAGCGGCATGGGCCGGGAGGTGTCAACCTATCATTACTCCGATATGCGAATCGTCATTGCAGGAAGCGGCCGCGTCGGAGGTGACCTAGCCCACTCGTTCGCCGACAAGGGCCACGACGTCTCGGTCGTGGACGTGGACAAGACCGCACTCGAGCTCCTCGGCTCCACCTTCAACGGGTCGGTCCACCACGGCCTCGCGTACGACGTTCAGACGCTGCGGGAGGCCGGCATCGAGTACGCCGACGCCTTCATCGCCGTGACCGACTCGGACAACGCCAACCTCATGTCGGTGCAGCTGGCCAAGCAGGTGTTCATGGTTCCAACGACCATCGCTCGGTTGGACGACCCGTTTCGGGAGCCCGCATATCAGGAGCTCGACATCGACTACGTACCGGCGTCGCGCCTCGTTTCCCGTGTCTTGTATGAGCAGGTCGTGGAGAAGGAGTTCGACTTCCATCTCACCTTCGAGACCGGCGACGTCGCGATCGTCGACATGCGCCTCGGCAAGCGGGCCGACGGCATGTCCGTCGGCGAGTTCGAGGTCTCCGGTCGGCTACGGATAGCCGCTGTGCGACGAGACGACAGCACCCTGATACCTCAGAACGACTTCGTCCTGCGTCAAGGAGACCTGCTGGTCGCCGCAGCCCGTGAGGGAGTCAGCCACAAGTTGAGGCGCTTCCTGGAAGAGGTCGACTGATGAGAGCGATCGTCATCGGAGGAGGAAAGGTCGGAGGCTACCTTGGACGGGAGCTCAGGAAGGAAGGGCACACAGTCACCGTCGTCGAGCTCAACACGACCAAGGCCCAGCGCCTCGCCGACGCGTCCTCAGCGCTTGTCATCATCGGAGACGGCACAGATGTGGAAGCGCTCAACAAGGCGGACGCGACTCGCGCCGACTGGGTCGTGGCTGTCACCGGCAAGGACGAAGACAACCTCGTCGCCTGCCAGCTTGCCAAGACCCTCGGAGCGAAACAGGTCATCGCCCGTCTGAACGACCCTACGAACGCTCCGACATTCGCCGCGCTCGGTGTCCCCGTGGTCGCTGTCACCGACATGATCGTGCAGGTCATCTCCAGAGAGGTACAGCTGGAAGTCGAGCGTCTCGAGCGCGTCACGTTGCTCGCACGAGGAGAACTCAGTCTGGTTGAGGTCGACATACCGGACGACGCACCTGTGCGTCCCGTCAGCGAGGCTGCCTTGCCCCCGAAGACCGTCCTTGTGGCGCTCCTGCGCGAAGACGAGGTGCTGATCCCGCACGGTGGGACGGAACTGCGTCCGGGAGATCGAGTACTCGCTGTGACCACCCTTCCCCAAGAGGACGAGCTTCGAGACGCGCTGAGCACGGGGCCCCAGAAGTGACCTCTCGGCGCAGACGGGTGGCCGTCCGAAGAGCATTCGAGAGCTTCACCGGCGCGCTCGCGACGCTCGCCATCGAGGCGGGAATCGCGGTGGTGCTGATCAGCGTGGCCTTGGCTACAGCGGCAATCGTCCTCTTCCTCGTCCGCTGATGCTGCGCAGACCCACAAGGAACGACCTCAGGCTCATCGCCTACAACGCCGCACGAATGCTGCTCATCTCGGCCGTCGCCGGCCTGATCCCGCTCACGTGGGCTCTCCTCGCCGGAGAGTGGGCTCCTGCAGGAGACTTCGTGGTCATGGTCGGTCTCTACGGCCTGCTCGGAGCCATCGGCCTGCTCATGAGGCCGAAGAACGATGCGCTCGACTGGAGCCACGGCATGGTCGTGGTCGCCCTGATCTGGCTCATCGTTCCGATCGTCGGGGCGGTACCGCTTGGCCTGTCCGGACACTTCGGAAGCTGGCTGGACGCCTTCTTCGACGCGATGAGCGGCATCACGACAACCGGTCTCACCCTCGCCCAGGATCTCGATCACATGGCCTCATCGATGATCATCTGGAGACATCTCCTCCACTTCCTCGGCGGGCAGGGGATCATCATCGCCGCCCTCAGCCTGTTCGCGGGGGCCGGAACCTCGACCCTGTACTACGGCGAAGCCAGAGAAGATCGGATCCTTCCCTCGGTTCGCTCTACGGCGCGATTCATCTGGCTGGTTTCGATCCTCAATGGAGTCGCCGGCATCAGCGCCCTGGCGCTCGTCGCCTTCTTCGATCTCGGCTTCGGAGCGTTGCGCTCACTATTCCACGGAGCGACGATCTTCATGGCAGCGTTCGACACTGGCGGCTTTGCACCGCAGAGCACCAGTATCGGCTACTACCACTCCGCTCCGTTCGAGGTTGTCGTCGCCGTGTTGATGGTCGCTGGAGCAATGAGTTTCGGTGTCCACTTCGCGCTGTGGCGTCGAAGGTCCGTGCTGCGCAATCTGGAGACGAAGACGATCCTGCTGACGTTCGCTGGAACGCTGCTGTTGACACAGATCGGACTTGCGGCAGCCGGTGTGTATGGCAGCTTCGCGGGTCTTGGCCGGCAGAGTTTCTTTCAGGTGCTCTCCGCCCACACCGGAACCGGATTCTCCACCATCCCGGCAGCCGAACTGGCCACCTGGGGAGGACTGGCGTTCGGCGGTATGACTATCGCCATGGCCCTCGGAGGCATGGCGTCGTCGACTGCCGGTGGTGTCAAGTCCCTTCGCGTCGGTTTGGTGATTCGCTCGATCGGGAATCAGGTCAAGCAGGTCCTGCTGCCCGAGGGAGCAGTCATCCCTAGTCGCTTCTGGCAGAACGGGCCGAGGACTCTGACCGATGAACTCAAACAGGGGGTCATGGCGATCTCCCTGCTCTATGTCGGTCTCTACGCCCTCGGAGCGGGAATCGGGTTGGCTGCAGGGATCCCTCTCCAGGAGGCTCTGTTTGAGTCCGTCAGCGCTGCGGCCAACGTCGGCCTGTCGGTCGGCATCACGAATCCGGCGATGCCGACCGCGCTCAAGCTGACCTACGCATTCCAAATGTGGGCAGGTCGACTCGAGTTCATCTCGATCTTCTCTCTGATCGGATTTGCCTGGTCGATGGTGAGGGGGAAGTGATGCGCCCCTTCGCTTTTGCCGGCGTGCTCATCCTGGTCCTGCTTCTGGCCGTCCCGGCCCAGGCGGCAGCCGACACGGTGAGCGGAGCCACGTTGCTGTCCAGCCCAGAGAAGTTCGACGGCAAACAGGTCACGATCTCCGGCGAGCTGGTCGGCGACTACGGCTTCCGAAGCGACGGTCATGTCTGGGCCCAACTCAACGACGACCCCTACGCTCTGGCTCCGCTCAGAGACGGCGGGTCTCTACGGGGTGGGAACATTGGCGTCGCCATCCGGGCGACTGCTGACCTCTTGGAGGGGCTCGACCCCCCTGGCCGCTACAGCACCGTCGGTCCAATCGTCAGAGTGACCGGGACCTGGCGGTACCACGATCCGGGCCGGGGTGAGGAGACGTACCTTGAGGTCCGCACCCTCAGCCTGTTGCAGCCGGGTCGACCAGTCGCGGAAGCCCAAAGGCCTGTCGTGCCGGTGGTCGGCATACTGCTGATACTGGCGACCGTCGGGCTCCTGGTCCTCGGCTCACGCCGCCGGGCAAGTTAGTGAGCAGCTAACAGCCAGCAGCCAGCGAAGATCTCACAGCAGATGGACGTCGAGCAATCCTCTGGAAACTGGAGACCTTCTTGCTGGAAGCTGTCAGCTGTTCGCTGTCGGCTGGAAACCTTCTTGCTGGAAGCTGTCAGCTGTTCGCTGTCAGCTGGAAACCTTCTTGCTGGAAGCTGGCGGCTGGCCGCTGAAAGCTGAAGGCTGACGTTTACTCGTCCTCCTCTTCGGAGAACTCAAACACGAGGTCCCCGATGCGCACCTCGTCACCGGGTTCCGCTCCGGCCGCCCGCAGCGCGTCATCGACGCCCAAGCGTTTGAGCCGCCGCGCCGCCAGGTCTGCCGCCTCGAGGATCGTCAGATCGTGGAAAGCGACGGCGCGCTCCGCGTCTCTTCCTTCGACCAACCAGGCGCCACCCGCCTTGCGGACAGTGAAACCGGGACCGATCGGACGGTGGAGAACGTAGCCCTCCCGATCGTCACCCTCCTTCGTTGCGCGGTCGACTTGATCAGCGATCGCGTGGAGAAGCGCAGGAATCCCGGTCTGCGTCACAGCCGAGATCGGAAAGACCGGCCCTTCGATCGAAGCCAAGGCGTCTCGAGCCTCCGGCAGGTCCATCTTGCTCACGGCGACGAGGCGAGGGCGTTGGGCCAACTCCTTCGAGTATTGGGCGAGTTCCTGCGACAGCACGACGAGCTGATCGCTCACCGAAGAAGATTGGAGCCCGGACGGATCGAGAAGAACGACGAGCACCCTGGCACGCTCCACATGCCGCAGGAACTCGTGCCCTAGGCCCTTGCCATCGGATGCCCCCTCGATGAGCCCCGGAATGTCAGCCAGCACGAACTCGCGCCCGTCGATCGAGACGACCCCAAGGTTTGGCTGGAGGGTGGTGAACGGGTAGTCGGCGATCTTGGGCTTGGCAGCGGATACGACCGAGATGAGCGTGCTCTTGCCGGCATTGGGAAAACCAACGAGCGCGGCGTCGGCAAGGAGTCTCAACTCGAACTCGAGCCAGGCCTCCTGACCGTACTCGCCTTGCTCGCAATAGGCGGGTGCCCGGTGCGCCGGATCGACCAGCGCAGCGTTGCCACGACCGCCCCTGCCTCCCGCGAGTACGACAACCTCTTGTCCATCCTGGACCAGATCGGCGAGCGTCGTGCCCTGCTCGTCCCGCACGGTCGTGCCACACGGCACCAGCAAAACCAGGTCTTCGCCGCGCTTGCCGGCCTTCAAGTCACCCTGTCCGTGTGTGCCGTTGCCGGCCTGACGATGCGGGTGCCTTCGGTAGGTCAGGAGAGTCGCAACCGACTCATCGGCTCTGACAATGACATCGCCGCCTCGACCGCCGGAGCCACCGATGGCGCGCCCACGGGGTTTGCCCCGCATCTTCTCGAAGCTGACGACGCCGGCACCACCGTTGCCGGCTTGCACGCGAACCCGGACCCTGTCAATGAACACGGGCGCTCAGGTGCTTCAGTCGGTGAGAATATCGACCAGGCGCCGCCCGTTTCGCTGCCCGTACTTGACAACGCCGTCGGCCTTCGCGAACAGCGTGTCATCGCTCCCCCGCCCAACGTTGTTTCCGGGGTGAATCCGAGTGCCGCGCTGTCGCACGATGATCGAACCGGCAGACACGGTCTGTCCGTCGAAGACTTTCGGGCCGAGCCGCTGCGCGGCCGAGTCCCGACCGTTCTTCGACGACCCTCCTGCTTTCGTCTTGGACATGTCAGTTCTCCTCTGGCGAGGCTTCTTCTGCCGCCTTCGGCGCCTCTGCCTTCTTCGGCGTCGTCTTGGCGGACTTCGTTGCCTTCTTGGGGCTTTCGATTCCGATAACCTCGATCGTCGTGTAGGTCTGACGGTGGCCCTGGCGACGTCGGTAGCCGGTCTTGTTCTTGTACTTGAAGATGTCGATCTTGGGACCGCGCGATTCTCCAAGCACCTTGGCAGTCACCGACATCTTGGCAAGCTTGTCACGATCAGTGATCGTCTCGCCCTTGTCGTCCACCACCAGCAGCGGTACATAGCTGACGTGCTCGTCGCCGGACTTGATCCGTTCGACATCGATGACGTCGCCCGGGCTGACTTTCGCCTGCTTACCGCCGACGCGAATGATTGCATACATGACTGTTCCCTATTCTGAGCCGGGCGATTCTACTCGTTTCCGTTCTCTTGCCAATCCTCGACCTCGACGGGGAGCCCCACCGTGGCAGCCTCCTCGTGAAGGATCACTCCGCGTCCCCCACAGCAGGAACACATCTCTGAGAAGGACTCGACGAGACCCTCGGAGACGTTCTTGCGTGTCATCTCGACCAAGCCGAGATGAGAGACCTCGAAAACCTGTGTCCGGGTCTTGTCTCGCGCCAGCGTCTCCCGCAGCCGCTGCAGCACAGCCCGCTGGTTTGCCTCGATCTCCATGTCGATGAAGTCGATGACGATGATCCCGCCAATGTCCCTGAGCCGGAGCTGGCGGCCGATCTCCTCGGCAGCCTCCAAGTTGTTCTGCAGCACCGTGTCTTCGAGGCTGGAGGAGCCCACGAAGCGTCCCGTGTTGACGTCGATCACTGTCAGGGCTTCGGTCCGGTCGATCACGAGATGACCGCCTGAAGGCAGCCACACTTTGCGGTCGAGGGCCTTGCGAAGCTGGTCCTCGACGTGGAACCGTTCGAAGAGCGGCATTTCATCCTCGTAGAGGTGTACACGTTTGATCAGATCGGACTCGGTCTCGTTCAGGTACTGCTCAACCTGCTCCTTCGCGGCAGGGTCGTCGATCAGGAGACGCCGGAAGTCCGGTGTGAAGTGCTCCCGGATCACACGCAGCAGCAAGGGCGGCTCCTCATGGATGAGCCGAGGGGCACCCCCCTTTTCGGCCTCCCGCTGAACCTCCTCCCAGTCTTCGATGAGCCGGGCAAGATCTGCACGAAGCTGCGGTCTCGTCGCACCTTTGGCGGCGGTGCGAACGATGACCCCCCCGCCTTCGGGCTTGATGTCTCGCACAATGTTGCGCAACCGGTCCCGTTCGTCCTCGGGGAGGCGTCTGCTGATGCCATGGGCGTCGGAGTTCGGAACGAAGACGAGGTAGCGGCCGGCCATGGACACCTGGTTGGTGAGTCGTGCACCTTTGTGACCCATCGCGTCCTTGACGACTTGGACGAGTACCTCGTCACCCTTGGAGAGGACCTCTTCGATCCGGCGGCGCTTCTTACCAGGCTCGCGCTGGAGATCACCCACGTAGAGCACACCGTTTTTCGGAGCGCCGAAGTCGACGAAAGACGCCTCCATACCCGGCAGAACACTGCGCACCTTGCCCAGGTAGACCGAGCCGACAAGGGACTCTTTGTCGGAGCGTGCCACGTAGTGCTCGACCAGCAGCGCCCCTTCCATGACCACGATCTGGGTCTGATGGGGCAGAACCCGCACGAGCATCTGTTTGCGCTCGACCTCGGGCGCGACGATGACCTCTTCGCGTTTGGGTTCGGCCTGGCGCTTTCGGTCCGGTCTCTTCGGTGCCGGGCGCTCGCGCTTGGTCTTTTCGGGTTGCCGAACCCTCCGAACCTCGACCGTCCTACGGCCGACGCGCTTGGTCTTCCGTTCCTCTACTGCTCCGGCCCCGGTGCCTTTCCTGAGCACCTCGACCTTGCGACGAAACAACGCCATGTACTGTTGACTCCTTCGTGTGAGGCGGCCCTACCCGCCGTTGGGTCCCGCTCGCCGCAGGCCAAACCCAGAGGTGCCGCTGAGTGGATCGATCCCGGACCCACGTTCCGGCGCTTCGCGAAATGCCGGATGAATGCATGAGGGTTTGCTCCTCGGAGGCGAGACGCAGGCCACCGCACGGGTGGCCGCACACCAGACAGTAGCAGACGATTCCCGATCACTCGACGCGCAGGCGCGTCTGCTCCGGTTCGTGAGGATTGAAACACAATCGGCAACGCGCCTCGTACGCGTCGGTGGCGCCGAGCACGACGAGCTCGTCCGACTGGATGATCCGCTGGGTGTAGGCGGCAGGGGCACCGCAGCGGTGACAGACTGCGAGCATCTTGGTGACGTACTCCGAGTTGGCCGCCAGGGTCGGGATCGGGGGAAACGGTCTACCCAGATAGTCGAGATCCAGTCCGGCGACGATCACCTGGCGTCCGGACCTGGCGAGAGAACCGGTGACGTCGATGAGTGCGTCATCGAAGAACTGTCCCTCGTCGACACCGACAACGACCGTCGACTCCTCGATCGCGTCGAGCATGGTTGCCGCGTCTGGTACCGGGACCGCCTCGACCGACAATGACGAGTGGGAAACGACCTGGGCGTCGCCATAGCGGGTATCGATCACCGGCTTGAACACTTGCAGAGGGATACGGGCGATCTTCGAGCGGGTCACCCTGCGGATGAGCTCTTCGCTCTTCCCGGAGAACATCGGGCCGGAGATGACCTCTACCCAGCCACGGTCACCGCGTCGATACATGGGAGAGAGCGTAGCCCCCCGCTTCGCTCTTGCCGAAGCGTCGCCAGAACGGACCGTTCATGCGTTGATCGGCTCTCCCGGAACCGGCGTGCGACGCAGCCACACCGAGTTGCACACCCCCAGGGAGAACGCCGCCACCAGAAACGCCGACCCGCCGGCACTCATCAGCGGCAGGGGGAGCCCGGTAACCGGCATGATGCCGATCGTCATGCCGACATTGACGAAGATCTGGAATGCGAACATCGCTGCGATCCCCACCGCCAGCAACCGCCCGAACCGATCCCGGGCGTTGCGGGCGATGACGAGCAGTCTCCACACCAGCACCGCGTAGACGAGCAGGACCAATGAACCCCCAATCAGCCCGATCTGCTCCCCCACTGCCGTGAAGATGAAGTCGGTCGTCTGCGCCGGAACGAAGTTGAGGTTCGTCAACGCACCCCCAAAGAGTCCCTTCCCGAAGATCCCACCGCTTCCGATCGCCGTCATGCTCCTCGATAGGTTGTAGCCGATCCCGAGAGGATCGGCGTTCGGATCGATGTAGCTCTGCAGCCGGGCCAGCTGATAGGCCCTCAGCAGGTGGAGTTGCCACACCGCCACGATCCCACCGACGGCGCCCAGGGCGAGCATGACGAACTGGCGAAGTGTGGTCCCCGACACGAACAGCATCACGAGGGCAAAGAAACCGAACACGAGCATCGTTCCGAGGTCCGGTTGACGGAAGATCAGATAGGACGGGATCATCAGCATTCCCAGCGCGATGCCCAGCCTGCTCCATCGCATGCCCTCTTCGCGCGCCGGTGTGAGTATGGCGGCGAGCACGATGATCATGCCCAGCTTGGCGAACTCTGAGGGTTGGAACTGGTAACTGCCAATGGCAATCCACCGGTTCGCGCCGGCGTGCGGTTCGGTGGTGAGCACGAATCCGAGGACGACAAGCGTCAGCAGGTAGATCACACCCGACCAGCCGGCGAGATCCCGATAGTCGACGATCGACGCCGCCAAGAACAGAAACAGGCCGATGACGGCGAAGACGGCCTGCTTGACCATCTGCGACGACGGATCCAAACCCTGCGCCTCCAGACCGGCACGGGAGGCCGTGTAGACCATGAGGATGCCAAGACCGGAGAGCAAGACCATGGCCACGAACAGGATCACGTCCGGGCCAGGGCTCGGACGCTCGCCGACAACAGCTCGATCGCGCACGGTCATCAGTACTCCGTCCTCTCACCGGCGACGATCGGAGTTGCCTCCAGGCCGAGCAGGTTCTGGAAGATGAACCGCACCGCGGGAGCGGCCACCTGGCTGCCTCCTCCCCCTTCCTCCACCATCACGACGACCACATAGTCGGGATCGTCGATAGGTGCGGCTCCCACGAACCAGGAGGTGACGTCGGCGTCGCGCAGACGCAGGCACTTGCCGTTCACATCTTTGTCGACGCACACCTTTGGCATCTGCGCGGTCCCTGTCTTGCCCCCGACGAGGACCGACTTGGCCCCCATCGGTGCGAAAGCCGAACGCGCAGTGCCCTCATTGGTCACCCTGCGCATGTCATTGCGCAGCATCTGCACCAAAGACGGGGAGACGTCGAGCGACCGGATGACCTCTGGTGGATTCGAGAACACCTCGTGACCGTCGATGTCGGTGATTCGGTCGACGACACGGGGCCGCCAAACGGTCCCACCGTTGACCAGCGCCGAGTAGGCGACAGCCATCTGCAACGGTGTGGCCAGCAACGCCCCCTGGCCCGTGGCCATCTGGAGAAGATCCCCGCCGAACCACGGACTCACGGTCGTCAGACGGCTCTCGTCGAGAAGCCGGAGGTCGGGGTTCTCCAGTTGGGCGGCCTTGCGCTGCTCAAACAGGGCACGGTCGGGGATCAGTCCTTCCTGCTCTCCGGGAAGGTCGATGCCGGTCGAGTCGCCGAATCCGAGGCGACGGGCCCAGTCCTGCAGCAGGTTCTCCTTGTCGGTCCCCTTGAACTGGTCCCAAATCTGCAGTGCCACCTCCCAGAAGTACACGTTGCACGACCGGGCGAACGCTTCGTGGAGGTTCTGGAAGCCGTCATCGTTGGGGAACGTCCAGTTCTTCCACACCTGGGCGCTGCCATCGGTAAACGGAGCCTTGAGCTGGGCGCTGCACTCGGTCCGGTCATCAGGTCCAATGACACCTGCCGGATAGACGTTCTCCTCGATTGCGGTGAGGTAGGTGACCGCCTTGAACGTCGAGGCCGGCGGGTACTGACCTGATATCGCCAGGTCGTTGTAGGAGAACTCGCCATTGCGTACCAGGCTTTCGAGTTGCCTCGAGGAGACTTCACGCAGCAGGGCCGGATCGAATTCGGGGATCGAGTCCATGGCAATCACCCCGCCGTTCTTCGCGTCGATCACCACACCGGCCGCCTTGCGAGCGAGACCGTTGTACTCGCCTTTCTCTCGTTTCAGCTGGTTGGCCAGATCGATGGCGTCCCTCAAGGCCTGTTCGAGGACACGCTGCACGTCGAGGTCGAGATTCAGGTGCAACGTGTCGCCGGCCTCCGGCGGAGTGCGAAGCAGTTCGCGCAGAACCGTGCCTCGGGCGTTGGTCTGGTAAGCCTCGGACCCGGGGACACCTTGCAGCCACTCGTCATACGAGGCTTCGAGGCCACCCTTGCCAATGATGGCATTCGGGTCCAGGTCCTCGTCTGCGGCGAGCTGCTCGGCGGAGGGCTTTCCGGTGTAGCCGACGATGTGTCCGGCCAGGGAGCCTTGCGGATAGCGACGCTCCGGTATCTCCTCAATAGACACACCGGGCAGCTGCGACTGGTGCTCCCATACGTAGTAGGCGACATCGGGATCGACCGGTCCTAGGTGCACGACGTTGGCCGAGCCTGCATCCTCGAACGCAGCCCAGATCGAGACGGCGGGCACGCCGAGGAGGCCGGACAGCTGCTGGACGATCGAGTCCTCGATCTCGGCCGGAATCAAGATGCGGTCGACAACGATGCCTGGAGAGAATCTGCTGGACACGATGGTCGTTCCCGATTGATCCATGATCGAGCCTCGTGGCGCCGGCAGGGTGCGGAAGGCGACCTGAAGGTCTGCGGCTTCGCGTTGGTAGAGCGGCGCTGCCGCGACTTGCACGAACCACAGGCGAACCCCCAGCACGGTGAACATGGCGACGAACACCAATCCGATCACCCCGAGTCGCCAGCTCTGCCTCACAGGGCCATCTCCTTGGGTCGATCGTCACCAAGCATCCTGCTCATGGCGGGAAGGACGAGGGCGGCGAGGAAGACGTCGTAGATGGGCCCGAGCAGGATCTGGCGGAACACGAGCGGGTCACTGAAGATCCTCTGACCGAACAACGTCCCCACGATGGCGAGCAGCACGGTTCCTCCGAGCGCCAGCAGCCAGACCGCCAGACCGATGGTCGGAATCGACACCTCGAAACGCTCCCGCGTGCGCACCGCGGCATAGGCGACCACCGTCAGGACCATTGCTCGGAGTCCGAGAGGTGCGCTGCCGAGCAAATCGATGATGAGACCGGCCGTGAAACCGAGGACGATCGCAGGCTCGGGATCGAGTCGCCGCGAAGCCGCAACCACCGTCAACAGCACGAGATCGGGAATCACACCGAAGACCGGCAGCCGGGCCAGCACCGTGGTCTGCAGGATCACGGCCACGGCCACCGCCAGCAGCGAGACGAGGATCCGTCTGCTCATCCCGAGTCCCCCGTGGCCGTAGCCGTCGTCGTCGTTGTCGTCGAAGTGTCGGCCTCGGTCGAGAAGGTCCACTGCAAGACCACCACGAAGTCGAGTTTGGAGAAGTCGGCGAGGGGGACCGCCGTTGTCACGATCCGCTGTGCCTCCGGTCGGGCGTCGGTTGCCACCTTCGCCACGTTGATTCCGACCGGATAGCGAACCGAACCCGCAGTGACGAGCAGGTAGCCGGTGAAGACCGGCTCGGTAGCTTCGAGCACCTCGAAGTCGAGATCACCGCTCCCCCGCCCGAGGACAACCCCGGTCTCCCCTGTTTGTGACTTGACGCGGACACCGTCGGCCGAAGTGGCGATGATCGGAACGACGGTCGCCGAGTCGCTCGTCACGTCGGTGATCGTCCCGACGAGCGAGCCGGTGTCGTCGACGACCGGGTTCCCGACGAGCACCCCGTCGCTGCTCCCGGCATCGATCTGGAAGCTCGCATCAAAGCTGTCGCCGCGGGCGATGACCCTGGCAGCGACCTTGGGAATCGACTCGTCGGCGGGGGTGAGCGACAGGATCCGCCTGAGTGAGGCGACTTCAGCCTCGAGGGTGGCGACGGTGTCGAGGCGGGCTTCGAGGTCGGCGATCCGCTGCTGCAACTCCTTGTTCGCGTCCCGAAGCCCGGCAACGTTGGAGAACCCGTCGACCAGGTCGACGGCAGGGTCGACGATCGACGTGGCCAGTTTCTGAATCGGAGTGAACACCGTTTGTACGCCGCTACGAAGCGTCGCCATCGTCCCGGCACCAGAGCTGCGAATGTCGAACGTCATGAGCGTGAACGAGATGATCACGAGAACGACCAGGAACGACGTGGCATGGTCGGGGCTGCGCCGTTCCCTCATCGTCTGACCCTCCTACCGGAGTGTCGTTCGTACCCGTTCATTTCACCTCACGGGCGACTCGACGAGATCAGGACCCCCTGCAACGCGTCGAAATCCTCCAGGCATCTGCCCGAACCGAGTACAACGGACTGGAGCGGACGGTCGGCGGAGACGATCGGCATCCCCGTCTCATGGGCGAGTCGCTCGTCGATCCCACGGAGGAGACCGCCGCCACCCGTCACGACGATGCCCCGTTCGATGATGTCGGCCGACAGTTCCGGAGGAGTCTTGTCGAGGGTGTACTTGACCGCATCCACGATCTGCTGGACGGGTTCCTCGACTGCCTCCCGGATCTCGGGGCTGGTCAGCACAATCGTCTTCGGCAGGCCCGTCACGAGGTCCCTGCCGCGCACCTCGGCCGCCGGCTCGTCGGCATACGGAAAGGCAGATCCGATCGCCATCTTGATCTGCTCTGCGGTGCGTTCGCCGAGCAGGAGGTTGTACTCCTTCTTGACCCAGTCGATGATTGCTTCGTCCAGTTCGTCGCCACCAATGCGGATGCTTCGGGACTCGACGATCCCACCGAGAGAGATCACGGCTACTTCGGTGGTGCCCCCGCCAATGTCGACGACCATCGACCCGGAAGGCTCTCCCACGGGGAGCCCCGTCCCGATCGCGGCGGCCATCGGCTCCTCGATGGTGTAGGCGCGGCGAGCACCGGCGTGGTAGGCGGCCTCCTCGACGGCCCGCCGCTCGACGGGAGTGATCCCTGAGGGGACGCAGATCACGATACGGGGTTTGGCCCACTTGCGTCGGTGCACCTTGTGGATGAAGTAGCGGAGCATCTTCTCGGTGATGTCGAAATCGGCGATCACCCCGTCCCTGAGCGGCCGGATCGCCCTGATGTAGGAGGGCGTGCGGCCGATCATCCGTTTGGCTTCCATGCCGACGGCGAGAGCACGGTTGGAGCGTACGTTGATGGCGACGACAGACGGTTCGTTGAGCACGATGCCGACGTTGCGCACGTACACCAGCGTGTTCGCGGTGCCCAGGTCAATCGCCATGTCTTGACCTGCAAATGAAAACAGCGGCTCAGCCAATGGAAAAGGCCTCGGATCGGGACTGCAGTAGCTTAGTTGACTCAGTTCTGTGTCCTGCGTTGCAGGTTCGTACTGATCTCTCCGAGCCACTCGGCGTCATCTGGCCAGGACGCAGGACGAAGGCGCACCCACGGCGGTGCGTCAAGGACGAGGACACAGCCAGGGACGTTGATGGCCGGTGAGTACATGACCTGTGACGCAGGGCACTTGTGACGCTCAGTGGGGATAGCCCCGGTCGATCGTCACGGGAACGAGACTATGGGAAGAAGATCCCCAGCTCGCGCTCCGCACTGGCCGCAGAGTCTGAGCCATGCACGATGTTCTCGGTGACGAGGATGCCGAAGTCGCCGCGAATCGTGCCCGGTGCGGCCTTCTTCGGATCGGTGGCACCCATGAGTGTGCGGGCAACGGAGATGGCTTCCTCCCCAGACCACTCCATGGCGACGACGGGGCCGGAGGTGATGAAGGCGAGCAGGTCGGGGAAGAAGGGCTTCTCGACATGCTCGGCGTAGTGGACTCTGGCCATCGCCTCGTCGATGACGAGACGCCGGATCTTCTCGAGGCGGAGACCCTTGCGCTCGAACCGGGAGATCACTTCTCCGATCAGGCCGCGAGCGACCCCATCGGGTTTGACCATGACGAATGTGTGTTCCATTGGGTTCCTTTC
>CBEVHI010000013.1:0-21606 GCA_965549635.1 uncultured bacterium
CTCGGCCAGACGACGGGCCTGCTCGTCGGCCGTCAAAGCTTCAACGAACTCCTCCAGGTCGCCTCCGAGCACCTGGGGAAGCCGCTTGATCGTCAGTCCGATCCGGTGGTCGGTCACCCGGTTCTCTTTGAAGTTGTACGTGCGGATCTTCTCCGATCTGCCGCCCGTTCCAACCTGTTGTCTGCGTGCGCCGGCGATCTCCGAGTTCTGCTCGTCGAGCTGCAGCTGATAGAGCCTCGCCCGCAGGATGCGAAACGCCTGCACCTTGTTCTGCAGCTGTGACTTCTCGTCCTGACAGCTCACCACCAACCCGGTCGGCAGGTGTGTCAAACGAACCGCGGAGTCCGTCGTGTTGACCGACTGGCCGCCAGGGCCGCTCGATCGGTATACGTCGACGCGAACGTCGGCAGGGTCGATCTCGACCTCGACCTCCTCGACCTCGGGCAGGACCGCCACGGTCGCCGTCGACGTGTGCACCCTGCCTTGAGACTCCGTCTGCGGTACTCGCTGGACCCGATGTACGCCCGCTTCATACTTGAACTTCGAGTAGGCCCCCTTGCCTTTGACGGCGAGGATGATCTCCTTGAATCCGCCGGCCTCGGAGGGAGAGGTCTCCAGCACCTCGGTGGCGAATCCTTGCTGCTCCGAGAACGCCTCATACATCTGTTCCAGGTCACCTGCCCAAAGCGCAGCTTCATCCCCGCCCGCCGCGGACCGGATCTCGACGATCACGTCCTTTTCGTCGTTCGGATCAGTCGGGACCAGCGACAGGTGGAGGTCGCGTTCGAGTCGCTCCATGTCGGATCGACGCTGCGTGGCAATCTGGCGGAACTCTTGGGCAGCTTCCGGATCTGTTTCGTCGCGGGCGAGTTCTTCGGCCTCTGTCGCGTCCAGCTCAGCTGCCTGGTACGCCTCATACTGATCGACGATTCGTCGCAGTTCGGCGTGACGTCTGGCCAGATCGGCATAGCGCTTGTGGTCGGCAGTGGCACCCGGTTCGGCGAGGGCGGCTTCCACTTCGTGGAACGCGGTTTCGACCTCATGGAGCCGTTTGCTCAGCCGTTCGTCCATCTCAGCCTGCCAGTGCGCGCAGCGCCGCCGGGCAGACCGGTCCTCGCGCCTTGACTTCCTCAACCTGTTCTGGTTCGAGCGACGCGAGGAGGGCCGCGACGGCTACCTCCACCTGTTCGTCGGCCGGATGGTCGGTCGTGAGTTTTTGCAGCCATAGGCCGGGTGCCGCGAGGAAGCGTCCCAGCCGGTCGCCTCCGTGCAAGCCGGAGAACTTGAGGATCTCGTAGGCGAGGCCGGCAATGACCGGAATCAGCACGATTCGGGAGCCGATCAGCAGAGGCCAGTCGGGCCGCCCGAGCAGCGTGAAGATGACGAGGGAGGCAAAGACGACGATCAGCAGGAAGTTCGTTCCGCACCGGGGATGTTCTGGTGGATACTGCTGCACATGCTCGACGGTGAGCGCTTCGCCGGCCTCGTAGGCGTGGATCGTCTGATGCTCGGCACCGTGATACTCGAAGACCCTCCGGATTTCCTTTGAGCGCCCGATCGCCCAGACATAGCCGATGAACAGCAGGCCGCGCACGAACCCGTCGATCAGGTTGAACGAGAACGACGAACCTCCCAGGAACGGCGCCAGCAGCTTGGCGATGCCGAGTGGGGCGAGCACGAAGATCACCATGACCGCAGCCACCGAGAAGGTGATGGTCCCGACGAGCTGGAGCTTGGTGAGCTCCTCTTCCTCCTCCTCTACGGCCTTCTGTGCCGACCAGGTCAACGCCTTGAAGCCGAGTACGAGGGACTCGTAGAGCACCATGATGCCGCGGAGGAAGGGTATGCGGGCGGCGCGCGAACGCGACGAGAGGCGCGGCAGTTCGTGGGTCACCGTCTCGATCTCACCGGACGGGAGACGCACGGCGATAGCCCATGCGCCAGGCGCCCGCATCATGACCCCTTCGATGACTGCCTGACCACCAACGGTCGCGCCGGGCGTGCGGCTCACGTGTTCACCTCCGAGGTCCTACTGGTCAGCGGTTTCCTCATCGGTGTGCGTGAAGCTCTTGCGGCCGTAGCGCTTCTGGAACCGTTCGACCCTGCCGCCGGTGTCGACGAGCTTCTGCCGACCCGTGAAGAACGGGTGGCACTCGTTGCAGAGGTCGACGTGCAGCTCGGGCTTCGTGGACCGAGTGGTGAACGTGTTCCCACAAGAACACGTGACCGTCGACTCCACATACTTGGGATGGATACCTGCCTTCACAACGTCTCCTCTTCAGGTCGACCTGGCGACTTCAGCCAGGAAATCACTGTTGGACTTCGTAGTCTTCAACCGGTCGATCAGCAGCTCGAGCGCCGCTCCCGGTTCGAGTGCCAACAACACTCGACGGAGCTTCCACACCTGCAGAAGTTCCGAACGGTCGAACAGCAATTCTTCCTTGCGTGTTCCCGACTGCGAAATGTCGACCGCAGGATAGATGCGCCGGTCGGCGAGACCGCGATCGAGGCGCAGCTCCATGTTGCCGGTCCCCTTGAACTCTTCGAAGATGACCTCGTCCATGCGGGAGCCGGTCTCGACGAGGGCGGTGCCCATGATGGTCAGGCTGCCCCCCTCTTCGATGTTGCGCGCCGCACCGAAGAACCGTTTCGGCGGGTAGAGGGCGGTCGAATCGACACCACCGGAGAGGATCCGTCCGCTCGCCGGCGTGGCCAGGTTGTGCGCCCTGGCGAGACGGGTGATCGAGTCGAGCAGGATGACGACGTCCGTCCCCATTTCAACGAGGCGCTTCGCCCTTTCGAGCGCCAGGCCCGATACCTGCGTGTGCTCCTCGGCGGGGCGGTCGAACGTTGAGTAGACCACCTCGCCTTTGACGGACCGCTGCATGTCGGTGACTTCTTCCGGACGCTCGTCAACGAGAACGACCATGAGGTAGCACTCCGGGTTGTTCGTCTCGATCGAGTGAGCGATCTCCTTGAGCACGGTGGTCTTGCCGGCCTTCGGAGGGGAGACGATCAGACCACGCTGGCCTTTTCCGATCGGTGCGATGAGGTCGATGATTCGAGCGAGGCTGTGGTTCGGCTTGCCATCTACCTCGAGGCGGAGCCGCACGTCGGGAAACAGCGGGGTGAGCTTGGAGAACTTGGGCCGCTCGCGGGCTTCCTCTGCAGTCATCCCGTTGACCGCCAGAATGCGGGTCAACGCGGGGAACTTCTCCTGGGACCTGGGTGGACGGATCGGCCCACTGACCCGGTCTCCCTTGCGCAATCCGAACTTGCGAATCTGGCTGGCGGAGACGTAGACGTCCATCTCTCCGGGGAGGTACCCGGTCACTCTCAGGAATCCATAGCCCTCGGGAAGGATGTCCAGGATGCCTTCGCGCTGTTCGAGTTCCGACTCGGGAATCTGTGGTTGATCGCCGGAAGATCGACGACGGCGACGCCTGTTCCCACTGCGCTGGCCGTCGCGGTTCTGTTGAGAACCACCTTCCGAGCCACTCCGAGGCTTCGGCGCTTCACCAGTCTGGGGCGCAGCGTCGGTGGCGTCTTCGCTCGATGTCGACGACGCTGGGGCTTCCGCGGGTGCCTTCTCTTCCACCGTCGTGGCGACGGGAAGGTCGATCGGCGCAGGCTCGCTGCTCACCTCGACCCCGTCGGCGTTGAGGATGCGGTCGATCAGCTTGGCTTTCTGCAGACCGTCGGTCTCGATACCCACCGCTTCGGCGATGGTGCGGAGATCCTTCACGGATTTCTCCTGGAGTTCCGATCTGGTGGTCATGTCTTCCTTTCAGTCGGCGAGCCGGGTCAAGGAGGCTCTGCGACATGCTCTCTCGATGTCTCGCGTCGCACGAAGGAACATCGCGGAAGCTTGGGAACCCGACGCGATCAACGATCGATGCGCCAGGGGTGTGCGGTCATTGTACGGTGGATCCGCCGTTCCGCCAAGTACAGCTTCGTTCGACGAACGCTTCCACGGCATCCGGGTCCGCCGGGAGCACGGTGTAGCGCTCCTGGCGATCGGCGAGTTCGGCAATTCGATGCGGAACCTTCGGGGCAACTCCGGTGGCCCGTTGAACCACCTCGGGGAACTTGGCGGGGTGGGCGGTGCCGGCAATGACCACCGGCACGTCCCGCCGTCGGGCGTTCACGGCGGCGACCGCCACTGCCGTGTGCGGATCAATCTGCATGTGATAGCTGCGATACACCGAGCCGATCGTCTCGACGATCTGCTCGTCGGTGAACCACCGACTCTCGAATGGAGCGCCGCTGACGTCGGAGACTCCCGCTCCAGCCATCGCAGCGCCCACCCGGGCGCCATCTCGATCGAGAAGCTCGAAGACGAGACGCTCGAGGTTGGAAGGGATCTGAATGTCCATGGCCGGGGCGACGGTCGGGATGACGGTGCTGGGAACAATGGAGCCGTCGTCGAAGAACTGCACCACGCTGCGGTTGACGTTGGTGCCGACGATCAAGTTGCGGATCGGAGCGCCCATCTGTTTCGCCGCCCATGCGGAGTAGACATTCCCGAAGTTCCCTGTCGGAACAGCCACGTCGACGGTGCCGCCGCCAAGAGCTTCCACGGCCCACAGGTAGTAGGGGATCTGACCCATCACCCGCACCCAGTTGATCGAGTTGACCGACGACACGGGGCGTTGCATCCTCAACAGCAGCTTCTTGACGATGGCCTGACAGTCGTCGAAGGTCCCTTCTATGGCGAGGTTGTGCACGTTGTCGTCGTCGACGGTCGTCATCTGACGCCGTTGCACCTCCGAGACCCTGCCTTGTGGATGGAGCACGACGATATCGAGCGCCTGACGGCCGGCGACGGCTGCGATTGCCGCTGAGCCCGTGTCGCCCGAGGTCGCCCCGAGTACGACGTAGTGCTCGTTGCGTGCCTGCAACGCCCGGTCCAGCAGATGCCCGAGCCACTGCAACGCGTAATCCTTGAACGCGTACGTCGGCCCCCAGAAGAGCTCGAGTAGGTAGCGACCGTCGCCCAGCCCGGTGAGCGGAACCAGGCGGTCAAAACCGGTGTATGCCGCTGTGGCGAGAGCTGCGAGGTCCTCACCGGCCCCGAAGGCCTGTGCGACGGCAGCCACCACATCCGGGTAGTCAAGGCCTGCGACGTCGACGTGCGGCCACATTTCCGGCACGAAGAGACCCCCGTCGGCGGCGAGACCGGTGAGCAGAACGTGCTCGAACGACACCCCGGTCACCTCACCGCGGGTCGACGTGTACCTCACGGCTCGTCGCTCTGCACCCTGATCGCTGCCGCGACCTCTCTGACCTCGTCGAGAGCTTCCAGGGAGGCAACCGCGGCGCGCAGGTCGAGTTCACGGGCATCGTGGGTGATCAACAGGAGTGTCGCCTCGTCGCCGCGGCCCTCCTGCCACACCGACTTGATGCTCACTTCGGCTCGGCCGAACGCCCCGGCGATCGAAGCCAGCACGCCCGGTGCATCGAGAACACGCAGCCGCAGGTACCACTTGGTCGTTGCCTCTTCGAACGGTCGGATCTTGCCCGGTCGGAATCGGACCCGAGGGGCGACCCGGGGGCCTGCCATCAGTTCCCTGGCGGCATCGATGATGTCTCCAAGCACCGCGGTCGCGGTCGGGCCGCCTCCGGCGCCCGGTCCGGAGAAGAGCAGCTGGCCGACTTCCGGGCCTTCGACGAACACCGCGTTGGCGACCCCGCGAACGGAAGCCAGCGGATGAGCCTTGGGTACGAGTGTCGGGTGCACCCGAACGGTGATCGCCCCGTTCCCCTTGTCGGCGATGGCGAGCAGCTTGGGAACGTATCCGAGGTCCGAGGCGTGGGCTACATCGGCGGCCTGGAGATGCTCGATGCCTTCCCGATAGACCTGCTCGGTAGTGACCACCGTACCGAAGGCGAGGCTGGCCAGGATGGTCGCCTTGGCGGCGGCGTCGGCACCGGAAATGTCAGCGGTCGGGTCGGCTTCCGCGTAGCCCCGAGCTTGCGCTTCCTGGAGTGCCTCGTCGAATCCGGCACCCTCTTCGCTCATACGTGTCAGCAGATAGTTGGTGGTGCCGTTGACGATGCCCATCACCCGGGTCAGCGGTTCACCGGCGAGCGTTTCGGTCAGCGGACGGATGATGGGGATTCCGCCGCCGACCGATGCCTCGAACAGGAGAGAAACCCCGTTGCGGGCAGCTTCCCCGAGGAGCTCGACACCTCTGGCGGCAACGAGTTCCTTGTTGGCGGTGACGACCGGCTTGCCGGCTTTGAGGGCGGTGAGCACCAGTTCGCCGGCCGGTTCCAATCCGCCCATCACCTCGACGACGAGTTGCACCGCCGGATCCTCGACCACGTCGCGGGGATCGGTTGTGACGATGGCATCGGGGATCGGGAATGCCCTGCTCTTGCCAAGAGAGCGAATCGCCACCCGTTTCACCTCCAGCTCCAGGCCGGTGCGAGCGGTCAACGCCTCTGCGTCCCCGATGAGGCGCTGCAGCAGCGCTCCCCCAACGATCCCTCCTCCGAGAACGCCGATCCCTATCGCCATTGCATCTCCATGGCGGCGATGGTAGCCAAGGTGCCTGCAAGCGGGCACAACCGGTCACGCCTGGGTACGCTCGCTCCACCATGGTCGATCCGCTCCCTCGGTTTCTGCTCCCGGACAACGTCTCGGTCCACGACGGGCATCTGTCGATCGGAGGGTGTGACACCCTCGAGCTGGCCCGAGAGTTCGGCACACCACTCTTCGTCTACGACGAAGAGCACCTGCGAGCTCGCTGCCGTGAAGCGGTCGGGGCATTCGGCGACGGTGTCGCCTACGCAACGAAGGCGTTCCTGTGCACGGCAATGGCACGCCTCGCCGACGAGGAAGGCATGTGGCTGGACGTCTCCACCGGCGGCGAACTGGCCGTGGCGCTGGCCGCGGGTGTCCCCACCGAACGCCTCATCATGCACGGCAACAACAAGTCCGATGAGGAAATCGAGACCGCGCTCAGAATGCAGGTCGGGCGTATCGTGATCGACAGCTTCGACGAAATGGATCGGATCGACGCACTGTCCTCTCCGCACACAAGCGCACCGGCGGTGTCGATCAGGGTGACCCCAGGTGTCGAAGCGCACACCCACGAATTCGTGCGCACCGGCGGGGACGACACCAAGTTCGGGTTCACCGTCTCGGACGGAACGGCCGACCTGGCGATACGGCGGGCGGCATCGTCGGAGCACATGCGCCTCGTCGGCATCCATGCCCACATTGGCAGCCAGGTGTTCTCCCTCGATGCCTTCGCCGAAGCTGCCGGCGTCGTTGCCCGTCTTGCCGCACCCTACGGACTGCCCGAGCTCTCGTTCGGTGGCGGCCTCGGCATCCCGTATGTTGCGGGAGAGAGCGCTCCGACGATCGCCGAGTGGGCGAGCACGCTCAAGTCGGTCGTCGAAGCGGAGGGTGTCGAAGCCCGACTGCTCGCCGAGCCTGGCCGGTCGATCGTCGCGACCGCCGCAGTCACGCTGTACACGGTGGGCACCATCAAGGAGATCTCGGGTGTTCGCACCTACGTCGCCGTCGACGGCGGCATGAGCGACAACCCCCGTCCCGTGCTCTACGGCAGCGGCTACGAGACGTTCCTGCCCCGATCGGTCGATGGACCGAGGGAGCGGCCGATCAGGCTCGTGGGAAAGCACTGCGAATCGGGGGATGTGCTCGTTTCGGAAGGCTGGGTGCCCGCCGATCTGCGTGTCGGCGACATCCTCGCCACCCCGGTCACCGGGGCCTACGGGCATTCGATGGGCTCCAACTACAACAAGGTACGCAGGCCGGCGGTGGTGTTCTGTCGGGACGGGGATGCCCGCCTGGTCGTGCGCAGGGAGACGCACGCCGACCTCCTCCGCTTCGACGTCGGCTGAGGAGAACCACCCGGGCGGTAACATGAGAGCCCCGCCCTCGTAGCTCAGGGGATAGAGCGCCGGCCTCCGGAGCCGGGTGCGCAGGTTCGAATCCTGCCGAGGGCGCCGCTTGTTTCTCGGCAATGCAAGCGTCGAATAGCGACGCCAGCATTTCCGAGAAAGCTGTCAGTGCAGATCGCTCCCCAACCGCACCGCGTCCGCTGCGAGACCGGACAGCCCGATGCCGCGGTATCCCCAGCCGGTCACGTGCAGACCGGGCAGGTTCGACAGCGCATCGTCCAGCTTCTCCATCCACGCGACATGCCCGACGTCGTACTGGGGGATCCCCGGCGTCTGCCGCACGACTCTGGTCCAGGAGGGCTTCACATGAACGCCGCATACTCGACTTGTCTCCTCCACGAACAGGGAGACGAGGTCTTCGTCGGATCGTTCGAGCACCGCGGGGTCGGCCGCACCACCGTAGATGCCCTTCGCCAGCGTGTGCAGCTTCGGCGCCCTGCCGGGCGCGTACCGGGACTCGAACAGGATCCCCAGGGCATGCACGCCTGAGCCGGGACCGACCAGCACCCCGAACCCGGAAGGGATGGGGAGGTCGGACGTCGGGCCGCCGATCCCGACGACGGCGACCGGCGCGACGGTCCTTCCGGACACGATGCCGGCAACCTCCGCGGGCAGGAAGGACGCTGCGGCATGCGGCGGGACGGCGACGACGACTGCGTCTCCTCTCTCCTCGCCGGCGCCCGAAACCACCCAACCTCCCTCGCCGCGCTCGATCGACGTGACCGGCCAATCCGGCCGGTACGCGTCTCCCAGATGTGAAGCGAGCGTCGTGGCCAGCCGGACCATCCCACCGACGGCGACGTGCACGCTCGCCCGCGGCCGGCCTTTCGGACGCTGCCGCATCCTGGCGATACCGCCCTTGATGAGGCTGCCGGCATCGTCCTCGAGGGCGACCATTCTCGGGAACGCCCCCCGCATCGACAGCCGGTCGGGGTCGCCGGCGAAGACCCCGTGCGCCATCAGTGTGGAGGCCAGTGCTCCCAACTCGGTACCGAAGCGGCGGGTAAAGAACGATCCGATCGATTCGTCACCGTCGACCGGCGGAGTGGTGATCCAGGGCTCACGTATCGCCCGCAGCTTGGCCCGCCACGAGACCAGCGGGGAGAACAGAATCGCCGGCGACTCGGGAATCTCGATGAGCCGGCCTTGCGTGTAGACGTAGCGTCGCTTGGCTGCCGGGTCTGCCGGCACCATCTCGACTCCGGCCGTGTCCAGAATCGGCGACAAGTCTGGGTTGGGCAGCAACACCGAACTCGCTGCCGGTTCGAGAAGATACCCGTCTTCCGTCACGGTTTGGGCGACCCCGCCCGGGACCCGTGAGGCCTCCAGGACGATGCTCTCGACACCTCTCCTGCGCAGCTCAACCGCGGTGAACAACCCGGCAAGGCCGCCGCCGACCACAATGACTCTCTTCACAGCGCCTCCTCCAGAATGCTTGCCAGCATCGGTCCGACTTCGGGCCGATCGTTCATGACGTCTGCACGGATGTACGTGCGAATCCCCGCCTCCTGTGCGATGCCTCGAAACAGCATGTCCGTCTCGTAGAGCGTCTCGATGTGGTCCGAGACGAACGAGATCGGCACGACGACCACGGTGGTAACGCCTTCGGCGGCGAGGTCTCGCAGGACCTCGTCGGTGCCCGGCCCAATCCAGTGGACGGGTTTCGTACGAGACTGATACCCGATCCGGTCCTCGACCCGGTGACGAAGAAGCGAGACCACTCCGGCGACGGTCACCTCGGTCTCCTCCGGGTAAGGGTCTCCCTTGTCGACGACCCGCTGGGGAAGCCCGTGTGCCGAGAAGACGACAGCAACGCCGTCACGTTCGCCCTCGGGGAGTCGCTCGATGGCCTCGTCGACGAGGCTCGCCTGAACTTGGAGGTAGGCGGGATGGTCGTGCCAGCTCCGCACGACGTCGAGCGGGATAGAGACGCCGAGTTCGCCAAGGACTCTGCGCAGCTCGGCCTCCGAGGATCCGGTCGTCGCTGTCGAGTATTGGGGATAGAGCGGCAGCATCACGAGCCGGTCGGCCCCCGACCGGATGAGCTCGCGCACGGCATCGTACGTGTCGGGTCGCGTGTATCGCATCGCGACGGTGACTGCGAGATCGCGGCGGGCGAGCGCCGATTCGAGCGATCTCGCTTGGTGCCGGGTGATCTCCAGAATCGGCGAGCCACCCCCGATGAGCCGGTAGTTGCGCCGCACGAACGGACCTCTGATCTTGGCGACCATCCACCCGAACGCCTTGCTGACCGCCGGTCCGCCCGGGATCGGGACCAGATCGGGATCTTCGAAGATCGCCCGAATGAACGGTTCCACAGAGCGCTGATCTCGGGGACCGCCCATCTGCGCGAGGACGACGCCGATCATCACACCGTCCGGGAGAAGACCGGGCGCTCGGTCTTCGTGGCCATGTACGCGTCGAATGTCATCGCGACGTTGCGGATGAAGACCGACCCGAGTTCGGTCGCGCGGATCTCAGTCGGTGACAGCGTCGCCAGTCCCTGATCGACCGCTCCTCCCCGAGCGGCCAACGTGGACAGCTCCGGCGCGAAGTACTCGGCGAAACCGACTTCGAACCGTGACTCGACATCCGCGGATCTGATCACACCGTTGCACATCAGCTCGGTGATGACGAAGCGTCGTATCTGGTCATCCGGTGAGAGGCGGACACCCCGTTCGATAGGGAGCTCATGCCGGTCGATCGCGTCGTAGTAGGAAGCGAGCCGTTTGTGGTTCTGCGCATACGCCCCGGCAACATCGGAGATCCCGGATGAGCCCAGCGCAACCATCTCGGTACCGCGCTTGGTCGTGTAGCCCATGAAGTTGCGCGATAGCGTCCCGTCCCTTTGCGCCACCGCCAGTTCGTCGTCCGGCAGTGCGAAGTGATCCATGCCGATCGCCTGATACCCGCCTGCCACGAGGCGATCCGAGACCATGGACAGCAGCGCGTACTTCAAGTCCCGATCGGGAAGCGTGTCACGGTCGATGCGCTTCTGATTGGGCCGCACCCACGGGACGTAGGCGAACGAGTAGACCGCGAGCCGGTCAGGACGCATCTCGAGAACCTGATCGAGAGTTTCGGCCCAGGTCGCTTCGGTCTGACCGGGAAGCCCGTAGATGAGATCCATGTTGATCGACGGGTAGCCCAGGTCTCTGGCAGCCCTGTGCAGACGATCGGTCTGCTCCCAGGTCTGATGCCGGCCGATCATGTCCTGCACCTGCGGGTCCAGGTCTTGGACACCGAGTGAGATCCGGTTGAAGCCCGACGCTCGCAAAGCGTCGAGATGCTCGACGGTGGTCACTCGAGGATCCACCTCTATGCCGACCTCGGCACCGGGGTCGAGTTCGAAGTGCTCGAGCAGACCGCGGTGGAGCCGTCCCAGGTCGTCGGGTGTGTAGTACGTGGGCGTTCCCCCACCCCAGTGGTACTGCACCAATGTGCGTCGTTCGCCAAGACGTTCCGCGACGATTCTGGCTTCGTCCAGCACTCTGCCCAGGTAGGCGTCGGCAACGGATTGGCGCCTGGCGACAACGACATGGCAACCACAGAACGAACACCGTGCCTCGCAGAACGGCAGATGAACGTAGAGCGAAAGCGGACCGGAGGGGTCGTGTGAGGCGACGTCGAGTCGCTCCCCGTACTGCTTCGCACCGAAGTCTGTGGCGAACTCGACCGCCGTCGGGTACGAGGTGTACCGGGGTCCCGGCTGATCGTATCGGGCGAGAAGCTCAGGGGTCAGGGCGACACTCATGCCGCACCCCGGACGGCAGCGACCATCGCCTCGACGTTCTCGACCGGCGTGCTGCGGTGGACACCGTGCCCGAGGTTGAACACGTGGCCGGCTCGTCCCCCGACCGCTTCGAGGATGCCGTCGACGGCGGCACGGATCCTCGTCGGATCGGTGAGAAGGATGGCCGGATCCAGGTTTCCCTGGATGATCGCATCGGTGCCCACGAGCTTCCATGCCTCGTCGATCGGGATCCGCCAGTCGACGCCGTACCCGGTCGCGCCCACACGATGGAACAGTCCGAGGTTGTGGACTGCGTGCGGCGCGAAGTAGATGGTCGGAACACCGAGGTCGGCGAGGGCCAGTCGGGCGGCGGGGACCGCGAACTGTGCGAAGCGACGCCGCGACAGCACCCCCGCCCACGAGTCGAAGAGCTGAACGACCTGCGCCCCGGCAGACACCTGCATGCGCAGATAGGCGTTCATCGCCCTCCCCAGGCCGGCAAGGGCTCGTGCAGCGACCACCGGATGCTCCTCGAGGGCCGCCCGCATGCCCAGGAAGTCCTTGCTTCCTCCTCCTTCGATCAGGTAGGCGAGCAACGTGACCGGTCCGCCGGCAAAGCCGATCACCGGTCGATCGATGTCGGCGCCGGCACGGGTGATCGCCTCCCCAACGAAGTCGACCGCAGAGACGTCGAGTTCAGGCAGTCTCTCGACGTCGGCGACGGTGGAGGGCTGAAGCTTCGGACCGGGGTCGAACGCAACCTGCACGCCCATCCCTTCGAGAGGGGTCATGATGTCGGCGAAGACGATGGCGGCATCCAGATCGAATCGTCGAACCGGTTGGAGCGTGAGCTCGGCGGCAACCGCCGGATCATGAACGGCCTCCTGAAAACTGACGGTGGACCGTACCTCTCGGTATTCAGGGAGGTAGCGGCCGGCCTGGCGCATGAACCAGACGGGCGGTCGATCGAGCGGAGTGCGAGTGAAGGCGTCCAAGAGCGTCACGACGTGGCCTCCTCGACGGCGGCTTCCAGAACCCCGAGTGCCTCGTCGAGCGTGTCATCGAGGTGCGCCTCCATCAAGAACCACGTTTCGAAGGCCGACGGGGGCAGCAGAACCCCACGAGCTAGCGCGGCGTGAAAGAACCGTTTGAACAGCTCGACATCGATGCCGGCGACATCATCCCACGATGTCACGCTGGGCAGACCTAGAAACACGCCGATCATGCCTCCGACGTGATGCACCGTCGCAGCCAAGCCGGCCCTGGCCGCAGCCTTACCGATGCGGTCGGCAAGCAGCGAGCCGGCTGCGTCGAGCCGTCCGTACAGCTCGGGATGGTCGCGTAGATAGCGGAGGGTGGTGAGCCCGGCGGCCGTGGCGAGAGGATTTCCCGCCAGTGTCCCGGCCTGATAGACGGGTCCGTCCGGAGCGACCATGCGCATGAGGTCGGCTCTGCCCCCGTACGCAGCCGCGGGAGCACCCCCGGCGACGACCTTGCCGAGGGTGGTCAGGTCGGGGGTGACTCCATACCGTCCTTGCGCCGAGGCCGGACCGACCCGGAATCCGGACATCACTTCGTCGAAGATGAGCAACGAACCGTGGCGATCGCACTCGGCACGGAGCCCCTCGAGAAAGCCGGGGAGCGGCGGGATGCACCCCATGTTGCCCGCGACCGGTTCGACGATGATGGCTGCCACTTCGTCGTTCATCAGCTTCTCGACGGACGCGACATCGTTGTAGCGGGCGACCCTCGTGTCCGCCGCGGTGCCGGGCGGCACTCCCGGGCTGCTCGGAGTGCCGAAGGTCGCAAGTCCACTGCCGGCCTTGACGAGGAAGGGGTCGGCATGACCGTGGTAGCCGCCCTCAAACTTGATGACGACCGGCCGGCCGGTGGCCGCTCTGGCGAGCCGAACCGCCGACGCGGTCGCCTCGGTGCCACTATTGACCATCCGGACGATCTCGATCGACGGCACCATCTCGACGATCAGTTCGGCCAGTTCCACCTCGGCGGGAGTTGGCACGCCGAAGGAGGTACCCGAGGCTGCTGCCGACTGGATAGCCTCAACGACATCGGGATGGGCATGGCCGAGAATCAGCGCTCCCCAGGATGCGATGAAGTCGATCAGTTCGTTTCCCTGTGCCGTGCGCACGCGCGCCCCTGCCCCTGCGACTACGAAAGGAGGGGTCCCCCCTACGGCTCCGAATGCACGGACCGGCGAGTTGACGCCGCCGGGCATCACGGTTCTGGCTCGTGTCCACAGATCGGTCACCGGTGACCGCCGATCAGCATGGCGGCATCGAGGGCGAAGTAGGTGAGGATGATGTCGGCACCGGCTCTGGCGATTCCAGTGAGTGACTCGAGCATCACCCTGTCCCTGTCGATCCAACCGTTGGCTGCCCCGGCCTCGATCATGGAGAACTCACCGGACACCTGGTAGGCGGCCATCGGCAGATCGATACGGTCGCGGAGGTCCCTGATCACGTCCAGATAGGGTCCCGCCGGTTTGACCATGATCAAGTCGGCGCCTTCTTCGATATCGAGAGCGGCCTCCCGGCGTGCCTCCCTACCGTTGCGCGGGTCCATCTGATAGGACCGCCGGTCTCCAAACGCAGGCGCCGAGCCGGCAGCGTCGCGAAACGGACCGTAGAACGCCGACGCGTACTTGACGGCATAGGAGCAGATCGTGACGTCGCTGCGACCGGCGTCGTCGAGGGCGGAACGAATGGCTCCGACCCGACCATCCATCATGTCCGATGGAGCCACGATGTCCGCGCCGGCATTCGCGTACGCCATGGCAGTTCTGGCGAGGAGGGGCAGAGCCGCATCGTTGTCCACCTCGTCGCCCCGCAACGGTCCACAGTGGCCGTGGCTCGTGTACTCGCACAAGCAGACGTCGGCCCAGGTGACCAAGGTCGGTACCTGGGCAGTGACCGCCTCGATTGCCTGCGGGACCGGCCCGAGCGGATCCCACGCCGATGAACCGATCTGATCTTTCGTATCGGGAACGCCGAAGAAGATCATTCCGCCGACCCCGGTGTCAGCAGCCTGGCGTGCCCGCTCGACGACCCGATCCACCGAGAGCTGAGCATGCCCAGGCATCGACGCGATCGGCTGTTCGATGCCGGACCCGGGAACGACGAACACCGGAAGGACGAGTTGGGAGGGGTGCAGCCTCGTCTCGGCAACCATCGCTCGCAGTGCCGCGCTGCGGCGAAGACGCCGTGGACGAGTGGTCGGATAGCTCATACGAGGGCCTCCTCCCTGAGCGCGCGAGCCAGGAGCCCGAAGTCCGGTCGTTCTGGCATGACGTTGACGCTGCTTCCGGCCATCTCGACGGCTTCCGCCGTGCGAGTTCCGATCGCTCCGACGACCAGGCCGGTCAATGGACGGGAGATCGTCCATCCTCGGACCGCGGATGGCGACCCGAAAGCGACGGCGTCGACCGGATCGTCGGCCGGCGGGATTGGACGGTTGCGATACACCGCGACGGCTTCGAGGTGCGCGGCCTTCGATGCGAGGATCCGCAGCACAGCCGGATCGGTACTTCCTGCGTGTGGAAACGCGATGTCCATCCCCGTGGCGTCGATGGCGTCGGCGAGCGACCGGCCCGTCGAGTCCCCGACGAACGACACGACTCCCCCACGATGACGAACGGCCGCTGCCGTAATGCGTCCAACGGCCGCCACGGGCGCAACGGGAGCGGAGTCCCCCCAGACGAGGTCCAGCGCGGTTGTCGATGTGAGAACGACAAGGTCGGCGTCATCCGCCCGCCGCCGCATCTGATCGAGGAGGGGTTGCGGGACCGGTTCGGTCCTCACGCAAGGGAGTAGCACAGGCAGCAGAGCCGCCTCCGAGAAGAGAGCTGCGACCCTGTCGGCGCGTTCCGAAGCGGTGGTAATCGCGACTCTCGTCACAGCCGGAGTTCCTTTCGCGCGGCGCTGACGACCTCCGCCGGCGAATCGCCGCGCACGACGGTGCGGCGGGGTCCGAGCTCGTCCTCCACGAACGCCGACATGGACAGGCCGTTCTCGTCACGAGTTGCGAGTGCACCAAGCGCGGAACGACATCCCGCGCCGGTTGCCGAGAGGAGGAGCCGCTCGGCCTCAACGACCAATCGCAGATCCGGATTGTCGATAGCCGCGACGATCTCTCGGGCCGGGCCCTCTGAGCGTGTTTCGACAGCCAGAACACCCTGTCCGGGTGCCGGGGTCATCTGATCGGAGGTAAGTCGCTGCTCGATTGCTCCGTCGAGCCCCAACCGAACCAGCCCCGCCTCGGCGAGGACGGCTGCAGCGACCTCACCGTCCTTGACTCTGCGCAACCGTGTGGGGACGTTGCCACGCAGCTCAACGGTGTTGACATCGGGACGCAGCACTCGCAGCTGTGCCACCCTGCGCGGGCTGCCTGTCCCGACGAGTGCTCCCGGCGCCAGCTCGTCGATGCCGGCGCCAACGAGCACGTCGAACGGGCTGCGCCGTTCCGGGTAGGCCGCCACCACCAGCGAATCGGGCTGGATCGTGGGGAGGTCCTTGAGGGAGTGCACCGCCAGGTCGGCACGTCCATCCAGGACGGCCGCTTGAACCGACCGCACGAACGCTCCCATTTCGGTGAGAGCGGCCACCGGCGAGGTTCGGTCACGATCCCCGCTGGACTCGATGACGACGAGCGACACCACGGCATCAGGCACGACCGACTGCAGCAGCGCTCCCACGGTGCGCGCCTGGGCGAGTGCCAGATCCGAAGATCGCGTTGCTATGCGCAGATCAGGCATCCGACGCACCGAAGATCTCGGCGAGGAGTTCGGCCGCTTCCGCCCCTCTCGTCCCTGCACCGAGATAGGACAGCGGCCGGTGGAGGACACGGTGGGCGACGGTCTCGGCGAGCTGCTTGACCAGACCTTCCGAGTGCCCGTCTGCAGCCTCGATCCTGGCAGCGAACCGCTCGACCTCCTCCGCGACTGTCGTCTCTGCTTCGGCGAGGATGGCGGCGATGACGGGTCCCGCGACGTGCCGGTTGTCGAGACGGGCCCAGTTCTGATCGGCAGCGCCGGCAACGAACGCTTCGAGGTCCGCTAACACCTGCTCCGTTCGAGCCCGTTCGGCGAGGGCATCCAGGTTGACGTAGGTGAGATTCTCCATGGAGGTCTCCGGCGTGAAGTCCGGCGGCATGGCCAGGTCGATCAGAAGCAGGTGGTCCGAGCGTTCTGCCAGCGCTTCGGCCAGGACGTTGCGCGCGAACAGTTCCCGCTTGGCAGCCGTTGCAGAGATGACCACCGGCGCGGTCGCGAGCGCCTTCGGAGCTTCGTCCATGTGTCGGACCCGATCGGCTTCGAATCGCACTTCACCGGGTCTGCGGGCGTAGACGGTAACGAGGGGGACAGCGGATTCGCGTCGGCGCAGTGCCTCGGTCGCTGCGTGTGCCATCGCTCCCGCGCCGAGGACAGCAACTTCCCGGGCCCCATCGACGAGACCTGCTGCCACGATCGACAGGGAGCCTGCGGCGGTCTCGGGGAGAAGCCTTCTGGCACCGCGCCCGGCACCGACTGCGCTCTCGAGTAGCTTCCCCATGCTTCCTCCGACCGCACCCGCAGTGCGGGCAACGTCGATCGCGTGGCGGAACTGAGCGAGAACCTCGGGCTCACCGACGATCGGAGAGTCGAGACCGGAAGCGACCCGATACAGGTGAAGGAGGACATCTCTGTCGGCTCGAACGACTCCGGAGTCCGGCAGCTGGACGCCTGGATACAGCAGATCGGTCACTCGCTGGAGAGCAGCAGTGCATCCGAGGCTGACGATCTCGACCCGCAGACAGGTGGACAGAACAAACGCATCGATGCCGGCTTCACTCACCCTCCGATATGCCGCGACGAGCGCATCGTCCGAGAGAGCCAGACGTGCCCGATCGGTCGCCGACGTGCCAGGGTGGCCAAACGTGATCGAGCTGATCCGCAATCCCACTTCTTCTCACTCCGAGCGTTCTTGGGGAAGCTATCGGGCAACGAGGTCGACAGCGAGTCGATACGAATCCGACGCGATGACGGAAGCCGGTTGTCTGCAACTCGATACGTGATACCTTGTTTCCCATGCGTTCGATCTGGAAAGGCGCGGTGAGCTTCGGTCTCGTCACCATCCCGGTGGCGCTGTTCAGCGCGACTCAGGACAAGAAACCGAAGTTCAAGATGCTCCGCGCCGAGGACGGCTCCGCGATCAAGTACAAGCGGGTTGCCGAAAAGGATGGCAAAGAAGTCCCCTGGGATGAGATCGTTCGCGGCTACGAGGTCGAGAAGAGCCGGTACGTCGTGTTCACCGACGAAGAGCTCGAAGCTGCCAGAGTGACCTCGGCTCCCAGGCTCATCGACGTCGTCCAGTTCGTCGACGCCGGCGAAATCGACCCGATTCACTACCGGACTTCCTACTACCTCGCTCCCGAAGAGGCCGGCGTCAAGGCCTACAAGATCCTGCAACAGGCACTTGCGGAGAAGGGCAGGGTGGGGGTCGCCAAGTTCGCACTCCGGGCCAAGGAGTACCTGGCCACACTGCGCCCTGACGGTGACGTCCTTGTTCTCGAGACCATGTTCTGGCCGGACGAGATCAGGGAACCAGAGTTCGAACAGCTCGACACCGAGGTGGAGGTGCGGGACGAGGAACTGAAGATGGCCGAGATGATCATCGACAACCTCACCGCCACGTTCGACGCTTCTGCGTTCAAGGACCAGACCAGGGAGTCGATCGAGGAGCTGGCCCAGAAGAAGATCGACGGCGAAGAGATCGTCTCTCCCGAGATTCCGGAGCCGACCAAGGTGCTCGACCTCTTGGAGGCACTCAAGGCGAGCGTGGAAGCGACCAAGGCCGAGCGCGCCGCGTCCTGAGGATCGCTTCGAGAGCAGTGACGCCTGTCAGCTGTCGACGGCGTCGGGGCCTTCCACCTCCCAGGTCATCGCATCGACCGGTTCAGCGCCGAACCCCTTGAACGAGGGTCCTCGCAGCCTCCCGGCAGACGTCCACTCCTTGTACTCGACGACCGCGACGAGGCTGGGTGCCACCCACACGGCACCCACCGGCAGCTCGGAGTCCGACTCGAACGGGCAGCGCTCCATGCCCATCTCGTCGAGCGCGGCACGGATCTGGGTCAACGCCGTGGCCCCGAACCCGGTTCCCACCGCACCGATCCAGCGAAGCCCGGACCCCGACCACAAACCGAGCAGCAAGGAGCCGAATGTCGCGGCGCGTTCACCTTCACCTGGGGTGAAGCCACCCACGACGGCGCGAACGGTTCTGCGCACCGTCACCTTCCGCCAGTTCGGCGATCGCACGCCCGGCCGGTAGGCCGAGCCGAGTCGCTTGGCCACGATGCCCTCGAGGCCTTGCCCTTGGATCGCCGCGAACAGCGCCTCGCCCTCCCCTTCCACCACCTGCGATCGCACGAGTGGAGCTTCGAACGCGATCTCTGCGAGACGATCTAGCCGCTCCTCCAGCGGTCGTTCGATGATCGGGTGGCCGTTGAACAGCAGGTCGAACACCATGAACACGATTGGAAGGTCGGCGCGGTGCCCCGTCATGCGTGGCTGCAGCCGCTCGAAGCTGGGGGCACCATGGTCATCGAGCGCGACGAGTTCTCCATCGAGGATTGTCGGCCGGTCAAACTCGACCATGGTGAGTTCGGGGAATTGATCTGCGGCCTCACGGCCGGAACGAGTTCGCAGCGAGATCGTGGCACCGTCCCATCCGAGCAGCAGTCGCATGCCGTCCCACTTCGGCTCGAACAACCAGTTGGGGTCGCTGAACGCTCGCGGGTGACGGGTGGCGAGCATCGGGTCGTAGCGAGGGAGGTTCACCCTGCGCCGAGCTCCCTGCGCACGAGTGTGCCCACCAGGGCCCCATCGAGTTCACCCCGATGCGACTTCATCAGATGTCCGATCACACGACCTGCGGACTTCGGATCGTCAACACCCAGCTCTTGGATGGCCTCGCGCACCAGTGCGACCGTCTCCTCCTCCGAGCGGGTTGCGGGAAGCCAGCGGGAGAGATACTCCACCTCGAAGCCGAGCTTCTCCGCCATCGCCTCCCCTCGCTGCCCCAGAGCCGCATACTCGTCTCGGGCCTTGGTCATCTTCTTGACATACGACGAGATCACCTGTTCGTAGAGCCCGTCGTCCGCCTCCCCGTGGAATCCGGGAGCGGTGATCTTGCGGGTCACCTCGGTCTCGATCTGGCGAATGACGTCGCGTCGCCGAGCGTCGCGAGCCAGCATTGCCGCTCGCAGTTCACCGGCAAGTTCGTTCTTGATACTCACGTCTGTCTCCTCAGTACCGTCCGTATCCTGCCAGGGTCGTCACTGATGATGGTCGAAACTCCAGCCTCAGCAAGACGGACGGCACGCTCCTCGTCGTTCACGGTCCAGACGACCACGTCGAGACCGCGTGCACGTGCGGGGGCGATCGCCGACCCAGGTTCATCACCGAGAAGCGACCAGTGCGGGGCCACGACCTGGTGTCCTCCGGCCGCGGCGTGCTCGACGCCTTCCTGCAGCGAGCCGCCCAGATCGATGAGCAACCCGGTGCGAACATCGGGATGAGCGGCGCGGATGGCCTCCATCGTCGGCCAGTGGAACGACGTGACGACGTCCTGAGGTCTGGCCAGGCTCGCCACCCGCAGCGGGAACGCGAAGCTGTCATCGAAGTCCGGGTCCGCCGGGTTGTTCTTGATCTCGATGTCGAGCGGGAAATCGCCGATGGCGCCCATGACCCGCTCGAACAGGGCCGGTGGGTGCCCTCCTCCCAGATCAACCCTGCGGAGGTCTTCCCATGTCGTCTCGATAAGCAGATGGCCTCCCAGTTGGGGATCGTGCGACAGCACGATCTGCCCATCCGCGGTCTGACGAGCATCCAGTTCGACGAGGTCACAGACCTGCATCGCCGCCAGAATTCCGGCTTCGGTGTTGTCCGGATACTGCAACCGAAGGCCGCGATGACCCCCTACAAAAATACCAGATAATTCCATGCCATTATCCCTTGCCGAACCCCACCACCCGGGGTAGGGTTCTTGTGAATTACATCACAATCCTTGTTCAAGGAGTTTCCGACTTGCTCACCGTAACTACCGAATGGCGTCAGCTTGCCGCCTGCCGGGATTCCGAGCCGAAGCTGTTCTTTCCGATCGGCTCAACCGGACCGGCGATTGATGCCATCGCAGAAGCCAAGGCGATCTGCTCCCTGTGCTCCGTGAAGGAAGACTGCCTGCAGTATGCCCTTCGATCCAACCAGGAGTCCGGAGTGTGGGGCGGCTACGCCGAAGACGAACGACGACGCCTTCGCAAGCGCTGGCTCGCAGAACGCAGACGTCGGGCCAGCTGACCCGAACACCGAGACGACACTGGCCGGCGGCAACGCCGGCCTTTGTCATGTTCCGAAGCCGACGTTGACCTTGTGCTCGGGTTCGAACTCAACGAACCCGAGGCGAGCCAGTGGAATGCCGACACGCTTGCCGTCGGCCGCATCGACCCAGATCAGCGCAGCGTCATCCGTGTGGGCCGACTCCAGCATCTCCACGAACGCATCGACGTCATCGACCTCCAACTCGACCTCACGCGGTGTGTCGGCGATTCCGATCCGAACTCGCATTGTCCTCCTCACGTTGTTCGATCATCGTACCGGAAGCGACCTGGATCGGAAGCGGATCACCACCCGAGATCAGGAATCCTCTTCCGGGAAGAGCAGTGGGCTCGAGGCGGACTCGCCACAGTTCTTCATCCCGGTAGTCCGGTTGCAGAACCAGCCCCTCGGCGTCCGGGATGACCGCACGGAGCCAGTGTCCGTACTCCAGACGACTCGTCGTGGCGGCCGCGACCAGATGGACGTTCACGGGCACGTTTCGCAGATCAAGATCCAACCGATCGGCATCATCGATCAGACACAGCATGGGTTTGGGTCCGGCAAGGGC
>CBEVHI010000014.1:0-21043 GCA_965549635.1 uncultured bacterium
GCCATCAAACAGGGAATGTATGCCCGAGTGGTGGCTGCTCTCTGCGGCTGAGTCGCCGGTAGGTCGCTTCCGGAACCTCGATCAGTGGCGCCGACTCGGCCGGCATCAGTCTCGCAGCAGGGTCAGCAGCAGCACCGTCGGTTTGGTCGCATAGACCGAATGGGTGAGCCCGCCGGGCAGGTAGGCCCAAGAACCCGGTTCCGCATCGACAACGTCATCTCCGAGTGTGAGACGAGCAGCACCGGAGATCACCTGGATGATCGCCGGCATCGATGCGGCGTGATCGGTGAGTTCCTGGTCTGCATCGAATCCGAATGCCACGACGCGGACACGGTCGTTCTTGAACACGACCTTGCTGAGCGTTCCCTCCGATGGGATGTCCGGGTCGATGCCAGGTAGGAAAGCGTGTTCGTCCATGCCGGAACCGTAGTCTCCGCTGCTCCGACATGACGGTAGGCTGAGTCTCTCATCGGTCCGGGCGACCGCGCAGCGGCGGCCGAGTCCATCATGGGATTGCTGAGTAGTCCGAACGATTCCCCCAACCCGACGTGGTGGGGAGAGAGGGGCCGATCATGGCAGGCAAGGTCACCGTTCCGCTGATCCGTTCGCGCAAGGGCGGCGACAAACTGGCAATGGTCACCGCCTACGACGCGCCCGGCGCTCGCATCGCCGACGAAGCCGGGGTCGACATGATCCTGGTGGGCGACTCCCTGGCCAATGTCGTCCTCGGCTATGAGAGCACGCTGCAGGTCGACATCGACATCATGGTGCACCACACCGCCGCCGTGTCGCGGGCGAAGCCGAACGCCCTCGTGATCGGCGACATGCCGTGGATGAGCTACCACCTGTCGGCCGAGGACGCAGTCCGCAACGCGGGTCGGCTGATTCGAGAAGGGGGAGCGGAGGCCGTGAAGCTCGAAGGTGGCAGCAAGCGGGTTCCCGTCATCGAAGCCATCATCGACGCGGAGATACCGGTCATGGGACACCTCGGACTGACGCCGCAGTCCGTCCACGCCATGGGCGGGTACAAGGTGCAAGGAAAAGCCGAAGAGGCCGCCCATGCGCTGATCTCCGATGCCGTCGCGCTGAGCGAAGCCGGCGTCTTCGCCATGGTGCTGGAGGGGATCCCCGACCTCCTGGCCGGTATCGTGACCAAGGAGGTCCCCGTTCCCACCATCGGGATCGGCGCCGGCATCGAAACGGATGGCCAGGTGCTCGTCTTTCACGACGTGCTCGGGTTGGGGAGCGGCCACCTTCCCAAGTTCGTGCGCCAATACGCACAGCTGCACCAGACGGCGGTCGAGGCGATCGGGAGGTACGTTGCCGACGTTCGCTCTGGAGCGTTTCCAGGCGACGAGGAGAGCTATCACATGAGCGAGCAGGTGGCGGCCGAATTGCTCGGCGAGTGAAACGGATCCTGACAGCGGCCGCTGTGCTGGTCGTGGCCGCCTGCACACAGGCGACTCCTGGGGGAGTCACGACGGATGCAGCAACAACGGTCACGTCTGGTGAACCGGCATCCGCGAACTGGAACGGGTTTCCCGTCAGGCAGGTCAGCTTGGACGGGTCCGTACTGCGCGTCGCTGTTGCATCGAGTCCAAGCGAGCGACAGCGGGGACTCCAGGGTGTGACAGGGTTCGGCGAGATCGACGGAATGCTGTTCGAGTGGTCAGGGCTCACCGAGTCGACCTTCTGGATGAAGGACACCTTGATCACCCTCGACATCGCCTTCTTCGACGGTTCAGGGAGACTCGTGGAGGTGATGACGATGACTCCTTGCGTTCAAGAGCCATGCCCGACCTACGGCCCGAACAGCCCCTACCGCTGGGCGATCGAGGCGCCTGTCGGTGGTGTGCTGGCTACGGTCAGCGCAGATTCGCTCCTCAACCCCTAGTGGACCACTAGGTTGGGAAAACCAGCCTGCGGTCTGGCTTTCGAGGAGAGCGAGAGTCTGGTTACACTCCAAACGCTTCCCTCGGCCAATCGCCGAACCCTGCTCCGTCGAACGGCGGGGCCTTCCGCGAGAGCGGATGTCCAAAGGAGGTTGAATGCGAAGCTATGAATTGATGACCATCCATCGGCCCGAACTGGCCGAGAGCGACTACCTGAAGCTCGTCGAGCAAACAGAGGAGTTCCTCCGTAGCCGCGGTGGATCCGTTGGCGAGAGGGATCTCTGGGGCAAACGCCGCTTTGCGTACGAGATCAACCATCTGCACGAGGGGTACTACTCGGTCCTGCACTTCGATGCCGATCCCGAGGTTGTGGATGACCTCGACAGGGTGTTGCTGCTGGCAGACCTGGTCCTGCGCCACAAGATCATCCGTCCGGAGGACTGAGCGACTGTTCGTGTCCCACCCCCATGACAGGATGGGTGGAGGAGACCGAGCAGCAAAGGAGAGAGAACCATGGCGACGAACACCGTGACGGTGATTGGCAACCTCGTGGAGGATCCGGAGCTCCGCTTTACCCCTTCCGGGATTGCTATGGCCAAGATCCGTGTGGCCGTGAATCGGCGTTGGAGAGACCAGTCGAACGAGTGGCAGGAACAGACCAGCTTCTTCGGTGGCACTCTCTGGCGCGAAGCCGCGGAGAACGCCGCAGAGTCTTTGCAGAAAGGCGCCAGGGTGATCATCACCGGCAGCCTCGAGCAGCGACAGTGGGAGACCCAAGACGGAGACAAGCGCTCGATCGTCGAGCTTCGGATCGACGAGATCGGACCTTCGCTCCGCTGGGCAACTGCCTCCGTGACGAAAACTGCACGTGAAGGTGGAGACTGGGGCGCCTCACGACCTGCCCCCGCGGCTCCCGTCGCACGCGACGACTACGGGCCGGACGAAGCCCCGTTTTAGAGAGGACACATGGGAAAGAAAGCGAAACCGAAGCGCCGGAGGGCGACCCAGAAGGAACTGAGGCAGCGCAAGCCCAAGCCCTGCTACTTCTGCAAAGAGAAGATCGACTACGTCGACTACAAGGATGTTGCGCTGCTCCGGAACTACATGTCCGACCGCGCCAAGATCCGTGCACGGCGAGTGACCGGCAACTGTGCGCAGCATCAGCGCAAGGTGGCCCGCGCCATTCGCAACGCTCGCGAGATGGCCCTTCTCCCGTACATCAAACGATGAAGCTCATACTCATAGCGGACGTGTCCGACCTGGGTCGCAAGGGCGATGTCGTCGACGTCTCGGAAGGGTATGCACGCAACTACCTGCTTGCGAAGCACTTCGCGGTGAAGGCGACGCCCGGAGCATTGAGCAACGCGCAGGCGTTGTTGAAGGCTCGCAGGGAGGCAGACCGGCGGGCTTTCGAAGCAGCCGAGGCGGTGGCCAAGACACTGGTCGGCACCCGCGTGGTCATCGCAGCCCGAGCCGGCGACGAAGGCAAGCTGTTCGGATCCGTGACCACCTCCGACATCGTCGAGGGTGTGAAGAAGTTCACGGGCATCGAACTGGACAAGAACACCGTGCAGTTGCCCGAGCCGATCAAGAGCATCGGACTCCATGAGATTCGCGTGAAACTGCACCCGGAGGTCGAGTTCCCACTCTCTCTGGATGTGATTCCCGCATAGAGGTGACATGACCGATCTAGATCGGATGACTGCTTCCCCGGCAGGCGGTGCGAGCCGCAGGCTTCGAGTCGCCCCACACAACCGAGAAGCAGAAGAGTCTGTTCTGGGAGCGATCATGCTCTCGGCCGACGCCGCCAACCTGGTCATGGACAAACTCGACCCGGACGACTTCTACGTCCCGGCGCACCAGGCCATTTTCGAGGTGATTGTCAGCCTCTTCAACGCCAATCAGCCGATCGATCCGCTGACTGTCTCCGACGCGCTCCATCGCAAAGGCGAGCTGGATCGCGTGGGCGGAGCCGGGTATCTGTCCCAGGTGATGGATGCCGTTCCGACGGCCTCCAACATCGAGTACTACGCCGGCATCGTTGAGGAGCACGGCCTGCGACGACGGCTGATCAGTGCGGGAGGCATGCTCGGAGACCTCGCCGTCGCCACCGACGTCGAGATAGCCGAGGTGTTGGACAGGGCGGAACAGACGGTGTTCGGTGTGGCCGAACGGCGGGTCGGCGATGGTCTTGTGGCGATGAGCCCACTGCTGCACAGCACCCTCGAGACGATCGAGGACATGGAAGCCAGGGGCACCGAACTCTCCGGTCTGGCAACCGGTTTTCGTGATCTCGACAGAAAGCTCGGTGGGCTTCAGCCGGCAAACCTCGTCATCGTCGCGGCGCGGCCGGCGATGGGGAAGTCGGCCCTCTCGGCCAACATCGCCACGAACGTCGCTCTCGAGGGAGGGACGGTCGCCCTGTTCTCCCTCGAAATGAGCCGGGAGGAGATCGTCCAGCGACTCCTGTGCTCCGTGGGCCGTGTCGATTCGATGAAGCTGCGCACCGGCCAGCTTGGCCCACAGCTGTGGCAGAAGGTCGTTCATGCGGCCTCGAAGATGTATCAGGTCCCGGTTTTCATCGACGACTCGGGTCAACTGACGGTCACCGACATCCGCGCGAAGGCGCGTCGGCTGAAGCGATCGCAAGGTCTCGATCTGGTGATTGTGGACTATCTGCAGCTGATGCAGGGCTCCAACCGGGAGAACCGGCAGCAGGAGATCGCCGAGATCAGCCGTTCCCTCAAGAATCTGGCCCGTGAGCTGGAGGTCCCCGTCATCGCGGTGTCCCAGCTCAACCGGAGCCTCGAGTCCCGAGAGGACAAGCGTCCTCGGCTGGGCGACCTTCGTGAGTCGGGGGCAATCGAGCAGGACTCCGACGTGGTGATGTTCATCTACCGACACGAGTACTACCACCCGGAAGCCCAGGAGACGAAGGGGCTGGCCGAGGTGATCGTGGCGAAGCACCGAAGCGGCTCCACGGGCAGGGTCGACATGACCTTCCTCCCGGAGTTCACTCTCTTTGCCGACCTGGGTCGCGACGTCGTCTAGTGCCCTAGAAGACGAAGTTTCGGAAGTCTTTCGCTTCTGAGCAGTCCGGTGGCGGTAGGTTCGGAGGATGCGATTCCGAATGGGCTCACTCGTGGCCATGGTGGCCTTGATCGCCTCTGCTTGCGCGGCTGCCACGACGACCGGACAGGTGTCGACGACCTCCGCGCCAACTCCGACAACGGCGGTCACGACACCGACCACCGCTCCCGCGCCAGGGGTGCCGGAAGGACCGTTCGCGGATGAGCTCGTTGCCGACCTCGACGCAGTCATCGGCACGCTCACAACGACCGTCGACCTGGACGCGCTGGCCAGGATCGGCCGATCTGGAGACCCGCGAGTCGCCTGGATCCTCAGCGATTTGCTTCGCTTCATTCAGTTCGGTCCGACAGCCGACACCGCTCTGGCCGCGTTGGGACAGGTCACCGGACTCCCCGTTTCTGATGCTCCGGGCGGTGCCGCGTGGGTCGACGTGACCAATGCGCTCATCGGCTGGGATGTTCCCGCACCACCCAACTATCGCGACTACAAGCGGCGCCTCTTTACGCCGGTCGACGGAAGGTGGACGCCATTCTTCTCCGATCCGCACGCCGCAGTCGACTGGAGGATGGTGAGCTGGGGCGGGGTCTTCATCGATGATCGTCCCGTCGGTGATGCAACTCCCTGTACCGTCGGTTGCATACCGGCGCTGGACCGGCCGGCGGTGACGGATGCGGACGGCGGGAGCTGGTACCCCGACGACGCAATCGTGTTCGGGATCGTGGTCGACGGACAGGCCCGCGCCTATCCCAAGAACGTGATGGAGATTCACGAGATGGTCAACGACGTCATCGCGAACAGGCGGGTCGGCTTGCCCTACTGCACTCTGTGCGGATCGGCACAGGCGTACTTCACGGACACGTTGCCTTCGGGGCCGGTTGTGTTGCGAACTTCCGGCCTCCTGAATCGGTCGAACAAGATCATGTTTGATCTGAACACGTACTCCCTGTTCGACACGTTCCTCGGTCGGGCCGTTGCCGGACCACTCCGCGAGGCAGGTGCCGTGCTGGACCAATTCACGGTCGTCACCTCCACCTGGGGCGAGTGGAAGCGGGCGCATCCGGATACCACGATCGTTGCCGAGGACGGAGGGATCGGATACATCTATCCTGTCGATCCGCTCGGGGGCCGTGACGATTCCGGACCGATATTCCCGGTCGGTCCCGTCGACCCTCGTCTGCCGGTGCAAGAGCAGGTGCTCGGCGTCGAAAGGCCGGGTGGAGGGGCGGTTGCGTTTCCCGTGGAGCCGGCGATGGCGTTGCTCGACTCCGGTGAGGAAGTTGCGCTCGCCGGCGTGCGTCTGGTGAAGGACGGTGGCGGGCTGCGTGCCGAGCAAGCCCGTGGTGGAGATCTGGTCAGCCACCAGGCATTCTGGTTTGCGTGGAGTCAGTTCCATCCGGGCACCGAGCTGTGGACTGCAGACGACTGAGCGAGCTGCGCGGATCTACCCTCGGCCGCATCCGATAGTGTGGGGTCCAACACCGCATTATGAGGAGCGTCCATGGGTATAAGGATCAACCGGGTGGCAGTGTTGGGATCGGGCGTCATGGGACAGGGCATCGCCGCCCATCTCGCCAACGCAGGGATTCCCTCCTACCTGTTCGACATCGCACCGAGCGAACTGACCGAGCAGGAGGCGGCGAGAGGACTCAGCCTCGAGGACCGGCAGGTCCGAAACCGAATCTCCGAGGCCGGCTACGCGTCGATGCTGAAGGCGAAACCCGCGCTGCTCTACCACAAGAAGCTCGCGAGCCTGGTCACCCCGTGCAACTACGAGGATGACTCCGGCAAGCTCGGGGAGGTCGACTGGATCGTCGAGGTTGTGGTGGAACGACTCGACGTGAAACAGAAGGTCTTCGCGATGGTCGACGAGCTTCGCAAGCCAGGAACCGTCGTGTCCTCGAACACCTCCGGACTGTCGGTTGCGGGGATGGCCGAGGGTCGCAGCGACGACTTCCGGCGTCACTTCATGGTCACGCACTTCTTCAACCCTGTCCGGTACATGCGTCTCCTCGAACTCGTACCGGGTGAGGACACCGATCCGGAATTGCTTGCCGCGATGGCAGACTTCGGGGCGAACATCCTCGGCAAAGGGATCGTGTTCGGCAAAGACACGCCCAACTTCGTCGGAAACCGGATCGGCACCTTTGGAATGACCTCGGTGTTCCATTGGATGGACGAGATGGGGGTTGGCGTCACCGAGGCCGACAAGATCTTCGGACCGGCGACGGGGCGGCCCAAGTCGGCGGTATTTCGCACTTCCGATGTCGTCGGCTTGGACACGATGGCCCACGTTCTGACGACGGTGGCACAAGCATCCCCCGACGATCCGTGGGCAGCGCGATTCGCGGTGCCCGAGGTCCTGCGGAAACTCGTCGAGCGAGGAGATCTGGGAGAGAAGACCGGCGCCGGCTTCTACAAGAAGAGTCGTGATGCCGCTGGGAACCGACAGATCCTTGCCCTCAATCTCGAGACCATGGAGTACGAAGAGCAGCCAAAGGTCCGCTTCGACTCCATCGGTGCCGCCCGCAGCCTCGAGTCTGCCGCGGAGAAGGTCCGAGAGGTCGTCTGGTTCGACGATACGGCGGGCAAGCTCGCGTGGAAGGTGACCGCAGAGACCTGTGTCTACTCTGCCGAGCTGCTCGGCGAGATCGCCGACGATATCGTCAACATCGATCGTGCGCTGCGCTGGGGTTTCAACTACGAGATGGGCCCGTTCGAGACATGGGACGCGATCGGCGTCGAACGCTCTGTCGAACGCATGCGCGAAGAGGGGATGACCGTGCCCGGCGTTGTCGAAACGATGCTGGCCAAGAGCGAGGGCACGTGGTACGTCCGGCGGGACGGCGAGCTGCGCTACTGGGACGTTGTGGACGAGGACTACCTGCCGGTCCCCGGCATGGAGGGGATTGTCACCATTGCCGACCTCGAGGTGATCGAACGCAACGATGGGGCGACGCTCTATGACATGGGCGACGGCGTCGGGCTCGTCGAGTTCCACACGAAGATGAACTCGATCGACGCCCAGATCGTCGAGATGATCGAGAAGGCCTGCGACATGGTCGACGACGGATCGCTGATGGGCCTGGTGGTCGGCAACGAGGCGCCCAACTTCTCCGTCGGGGCGAACATCGGTCTGGTGGGCATGCTGGCCATGTCCAACATGTGGGGTGAACTCGAAGCAGCCGTTGCCGGAATCCAGCATGCCTACATGCGAATGAAGTACTGCAAGGGGCCGGTCGTTGCTGCTCCCAGAGGGATGGCTCTCGGCGGAGGTTGCGAGGCGGTGATGCACAGTGACCTGGTTCGGGCCTCGGCGGAGACCTACATGGGTCTGGTCGAGCTGGGTGTGGGGGTCATTCCTGCCGGGGGCGGCTGCAAGGAGATGGCGTTTCGTCACTACGGCAGTGTTCCCGCCGGCGTCAACGCAAACCTGTTCCCGTTCATGGAGAAGATCTTCCGAACCATCGGGATGGCCACGGTGTCCACCAGCGCCGAGGAGGCCCGTGACCTGGGGTATCTCCGCGCCGGCGACAGGATCCACCTGAACCCGGACACGCTGCTGGCCGCCGCCAAAGCCGATGTGCTCGCTCTGGTCGAGGCGGGCTATTCACCACCGATGCCCACCACGGTGCCGGTTCCCGGTCGGGACGGGATCGCCGCGATCGAAATCGCCGCCCACGGCATGCGTGGCGGAGAGTACATCAGCGAGTATGACGAACACCTGGCCAAGAGGCTTGCGTATGTGATCTGTGGCGGGGATGTAGCCCAGGGAACCCAACTGAGCGAACAGGACTTTCTCGATCTCGAGCGTGAGGTGTTCGTGGAACTCTGCCACGAAGAGAAGACCCTCGAGCGAATCCAGCACATGCTGGGCACCGGCAAAGCGCTGCGGAACTAGGACAGGAGCACAAACATGAGCACAGGAGTCGTCGTCACTCACGCCTATCGAACGGCTGTCGGCAAGGCTTACAAGGGGAGTCTTCGCGAGACTCGCCCGGACGAGCTTCTCGGCAACCTCATTGAAGGATTCCTGGAGCGTGCTCCGGACCTCGATCGCAGCCAGATCGACGACGTCATCATCGGATGTGCCATGCCGGAAGGGGAGCAAGGCATGAACGTCGGCCGGATCGCCGCACTTCGCGCCGGTCTCCCCGTCGAGGCCCCGGCCATGACGATGAACCGATTCTGCAGCTCAGGACTCCAGACGCTCGCCACCGGCGCGGCCCATATCGCGGCAGGGTATTCGGACATCGTGCTCTCCGGCGGCGTCGAGTCCATGACGATGGTGCCGATGGGCGGGGGCAAGCCCGCACCCAACCCATGGCTCGCCGAGAACATGCCGACGGCTTATGAGTCGATGGGGATGACCAGCGAGAACGTAGCCGAGAGGTTCGATGTCAGTCGTGAGGAGCAGGACCGCTTTGCTGTCGAGTCGCAGCGCCGAGCGTTGGCGGCGCAGCGAGAAGGCAGGTTCGCGGACGAGATCATTCCTGTGGAGGTCCGGCTGGGTGCCGAGTCCTTCGTGTTCGACACCGACGACGGTCCACGGGAGAGCACACTGGAAGGTCTCGCCAAACTGCGGCCCGCCTTCAAGGCCGGAGGGACGACGACGGCGGGGAACTCCTCGCAGATGTCCGACGGCGCCGCGCTCGAACTGCTCATGACGCGAGCCAGGGCGGAGGAGCTCGGGTTCGATCCGCTGGCAGAACTCGTAACGTTCCAGGTTGCGGGTGTCGATCCGTCGATCATGGGGATCGGCCCGTCGGTCGCCATACCGAAGGCCTTGGACGCGGCAGGGCTGACGCTGGGAGACATCGGGTTGATCGAGCTCAACGAGGCGTTCGCAAGCCAGGCCGTCTACTGCATCCGCAAACTTGGCATTGACCCGGAGAAGGTCAACGTCAATGGCGGAGCGATCGCGCTGGGACATCCTCTTGGATGCACCGGAGCCAAGCTGACCGCGACGTTGCTCCACGAGATGGAGCGGCGGGACGTCGAGTACGGCATCGTGAGCATGTGCATCGGTGGCGGCATGGGAGCAGCCGGAATCTTCAAGCGAGGCTGAGAGCCACCCAGGAGGGTCGTCACACGAGTGCGCCGGACCGCCGTCCTGCGGTGATACCGGCACCGACGACGAGGGCCACGCCGACCCAGGACAGCAGGTCTCCGGGTTCGCCAAGGAACAACGCTGCCCATACGACCGCGGATGCCGGCTCCATGTACGAGAGGACTGCGACGGTTGCGACAGGGAGTGTTGCCACCAAAGACCAGTAGATCATCAACCCCACTCCGGTCAGTACGACGCCCAGCAGGCCGATCTGCCACCAGTGCGCCGGCAGCGCCGGAAGGGAGGTCACCGCCCAGGGCGTCATGACGAGCGCGGCTACGGCCATCTGGAGGCCCGCCAGCTTCAAACCGCCGATTTGCTGCGCCGCAGGCTTGCCGATGAGGACCATGGCGGCGAATGTGGCGGCGGCGATGAGGCCGGCGACGACACCTTCGAGCGTTACGCCGGCGCCGGGACGTGCGACGAGAACGACCCCCAGCATCGCCGTGCCGAGGGCAGCCATCGAGCGGACGTTGAACGACTCGCCGAGGACCGACCTCGCCAGGGTCGCCATTGCCACGGGACCCAGGTACACGAGCACGAGGGCCACAGCCACCGTGGTCGTCTTGATCGACCAGAAGAACGCTGCCCAGTGCACGGCAAGGACTACGCCAATAGCGACGATTCTGAGCATCGGGTCTGTCCGGCTCAGTCGCAGCCGGCCCCGAACCGCCAGGACGACGAGCACGGTGATGGCGCCAAACCACAAACGCAGAGCCGCCAGTTGCTCGGCAGGGATTTCGACGGTGCGGACGATCAGCGGGATCGTGCCCCACGCTGCCGCCACGAAGCCCATCGCCACGGGGGCGGCAACGCGGCGAGGCATCAGGACGGACTCAGCAGAATGACTCCGGGGGAAGGCCTGGCTCGCTACGAATGGACTCGTTCTCGGGGGAGAATGCGAAGTCCCAGTAGGCCGCTTGCGCTCTGGTGGCCGGTCGGTCGGTGTCGCGGGCCATGTAGAGCGTCGTTGCCAGGTCCATACCTTCGATCTGAACCGGTACGACCGTCCCCGCCTTCGTGGCCTCGCATGCCACGGACGTTGAGACGAATCCCACCCCGATCTTCTCTTGGACCGCTCCGCAGATCGCCTCCGAGTTCCCGAGCACCATGACCTTGGGGAGATCCTCGATGGTCATGTCGTGCCAGGAGAGCCCTTCGACCACGGCGGAGCGGGTCCCTGAGAGGGACTCGCGCAGAATGAAGTCTCCTTCGATGAGCTCTTTGGGGTGCAACGGCCGATCCAGAGAGGCCCACGGGTGATCCGGAGGGACGATGAGGACGATTCGGTCGGTCAAGAAGGGCCGGTATTCGATGCCTTTGTAAGGCTCGCGGAGGCTCGTCATTGCCAGCTGCACGTCACCGTCGCGCAGCTTCTCCAGGGCCAGATGCCTGCCGGTGACGTCACAGACCAGCCCCACCCTCGGATAGCGCAGGTGGAAGCCGGCCATCAGCTTGGGGATCACGTACTTGCCGGCAGCGGTGCTACATCCCAGCTTCAAGATCCCTACGACCTCGCCTTGCAGTGACGCCATCGCCTCTTCGAGATGGATGGTGTGGTCGATGACGTCACGCGCCATGGGGATGAGCACGCGACCGGGCTCGGTGAGGGCCACCTGTCGCCCCGTGCGGGTGAACAACGGGACTTTGAGCTTCTCCTCGAGTGAACGGATCTGCATAGAGATCGCCGGTTGGGAGATGTTGAGACGGCGCGCCGCCTCGGAGAAATTCTCGGTTTCGGCAGCGGCCAGGAAGATTTGGAGTTCCCTCGGATTGAGCATAACCAGAGCCTATCAGAGGAGGTGGGTAGCGCGCCAGTCGAGTTCTCGCCGAGCGGAAAAAGATAAGTGCTCACCGAGCCTGTCACCTTTGCGTGATAAGTGTCCAGTGGTACACTATGTGCAGCCACCGGGGGGAGACCCTCGGCAGGCGGCAAGTGAACGTTGCGCCCCCGGCCACCTCCCTCCCGGCTGGGGGTGCTTCGCGTCTGCTCAAGGTTCCGGAGATCTGTCCGATACACATGATGGCAGCGCTAAGCGCCAGAACGAGGCGGAGTACCCCCTTCCTCCGGCTCAGAAGGCCCCCTGGATAACCGGGGGGCCTTCCATCTAACCTGACCAACTGTGGGGTATGTGCTGCTCACCAATGATGACGGCGTCGAATCGCCGGCGCTCCTCCCGTTCGTGCGCGAGCTGAGCACCATCTCCGAGGTGAAGGTGGTGGTTCCCGATCGGGAGCGCAGCTGGATCGGCAAGGCGATCACGAGGTTCGGGGACATCCGGGTGAGCAGGACCATGGTCGATGGTGTCGAGGTTGCCGTGGCCGACGGGTTTCCGGCGGACTGTACACAGCTCGGTGTGCACTCACTCTTCGGTTCCCGACCGGACATGGTCGTCTCCGGCATCAACATCGGGCTGAACGACAGTCTGGGTTTCTTTCTGTCGAGCGGCACGGCGGGCGCCGCAGCAGAGGGATGGATCGCGGGGATACCCGCCTTCGCGTTCTCGACCGGTGTGACCAGCGATCACCGTTCCTGGGCGAAGCGGGTGTGGGCCGGCGAAGAGGAGGAACTGTGGCCGCGGGCGGCGCGGATCAGCGTCTCGGTGCTGCGTGACGTCGTGCGCAAGGGGTACCCCGGCGGGGTCGACATGCTCAACGTGAACTTCGGCGTCGAGGCGACGATCGAGTCGCCGAGAAGGGTGACAGATCTGGCGAAGCTCGGCTACGACAGTATCTTCCGGGAGCGTGAGCGCGGTGTGTTCGTCCACGATTTCTCGACGGGACTGCGGATGGGGGGAGACCTGTCTGGGACGGATGTGGACGCTGTTGCAAGGGGCTTCGTGTCGATCACTCCGGTCCGCCTGGCGCACGCGGCGGAGATCAGCGAGCACGACCGGGCGGTGCTGGAGGGCAGATAGGCTCCTAGGCGAAGTCCTGATGGATCCTGCTGGGGGTCGGTCCACGTTGGCCCTGGTATTTTCCCCCGTGTGAACCGTAGGGGTGCTCTGCGGGCGTGGTCAGCTCGTAGAAGGAGATCTGTCCGATCTTCATCCCCGGGTAGATGGCGATGGGGAGTTTGGCGACGTTGGAGAGCTCGAGGGTCAGGTACCCATCGAATCCGGGATCGACGAACCCCGCTGTCGAATGGATGAGCAGTCCGAGTCTGCCGAGGCTGGACTTCCCTTCGAGACGGGCGACGATGTCGTCGGCGAGGCGAACCCTTTCCAACGTTGATCCGAGTACGAACTCGCCCGGGTGCAGCCGGAAGGGCTCGTCCGCGCCGGCTTCGACCAGGGCCGTGAGGTCATCTTGTTGCTGCTTGGGATCGATCTGGGCGTACCGATGATTCTCGAAGACCCTGAAGAAGCGGTCGACCCGAAGGTCGACACTCGAAGGCTGAACATACGATTCGTCAAACGGATCGATGACGATGCGCTGTGCCGCAATGGCTTCCTTGATGGTCTTGTCCGAGAAGATCACGCTGCTGATGGTAGATGAGTCATTCGGAGGTCTCACACGACGGTCCCGGTAGGCTGCCGGGTCGAGACCACAAGGAGGCTGAAGTGGACGTCGGACCGGTGACGATCGATGTGGGTGACGACGCTGTCGCAGTACTGACGCTGAATCGACCGGATCAGCTGAACACGTTCAACACGCCGCTGGCACGCGAATTCGACGCCGCGTTGCGCTCGCTCGATGAGGACACCAGGGTTCGGGTCATCATCATTCGCGGTGCGGGGAGGGTGTTCTCTGCCGGCATCGACCTGCACGAGTTTCCGGGCAAGACGGAGACGGAGTATGCCGCCTGGACCGAACTCATGGAACGCCCCTTGGCCACGATGATGGCAATCTCGAAACCGGTGATCGCCCAGGTACACGGCGTTGCAGTGGCAAACGGGGCGGGAACAGTCGCTGCTGCCGACCTTGCGATCGCCGCCGATACCGCTCGTCTCGGACTGACGGCGATCAACGTCGGGTTGAACTGCATCGGTCCCGTGGTGCCCGTATCCCGGTCGGTCGGGCGCAAGAAGGCACTGGAGCTGCTGTTTTTCGGTGAACTCATTTCGGCCGAGACGGCTCTCGAGATCGGGCTCATCAACCGTGTGGTGCCGGAGGATCGTCTCGAGGAGGAGACCAGGGCGTGGGCACGGCGCCTCGCCGAGAAGAGTCCGGTCGCACTTCAGTCGGCAAAGACGTCGTTCTATGCAGCAGCGGACCAGTCGTTCGCCAGCGCGATGGACCACATGAATAGCGCTTTCGCTGCGCTGTGCTCGACGGAAGATGCAGCGGAGGGGATCGCGGCGTTCAAAGAGAAGCGCCCGCCGGTTTGGGGTGGGCGCTAGCCCGGCGGGAACAACACGTGCACTGCCGTGTCCACGGTCCATTGGTCGCCGGTCTCGGTGTCGACGACGAACCGTTGTCCGATGTCCTGACTCTCGGCGTACGGAGCGTAGAGGGGCGGGATGGCCAGGTCGGCGACTGCGTAGCGGCCATCGAAGGCGAGCGAGGTCGTGGACGCGCTCGAGGAGATCACCGCGTCGGCGAGCACGGACCAGCGGTCGATGTCGGAGCCGTCGATCGTCGATGCGAGCACGATCGTCTGCGGGTTGTGCAAGGAGACGTCGGCGGTGTAGACGAACGTCGAATCGTCCGGTGACAGGATGCCGCATCCTGCAGCCTTCTCCGGTTCGAAGTGGCTCACGGCCGACAGGTCGGCCAGGTCGTAGACATCGTACGAGGTGGAGTCCTCGACGAAGGAGGTGACGAGCAACTGACCGGTCCCCACCGAGGCGCAGCCGATGGTTTGTTCTCCGTCCGCCTCCGCCAGTATTTGCGAGGTTTGGCTCTCGAGGTCATAGGTGGCCAATCGCCGACCGTCGGTGAGCAGCGCGGTAGGGACATCTTGCAGCATGGCAACCCCGGCGAGACGCCAGGGGGTGGTGACGATGACGTCCTGCACTTCGACCGAACCCGACCCGTAGGTGGCCAGTCGTACGCCGCCGAATCCGGTGAAGAGGACACGACCCCCGACGATCTGGGCGTCGGGAGCATTGCGAGCGCTCGGCCACGGGAGCCAGCCGTCCTCGAGTTGCAGCGAGTTGTAACGGATCAGTGCGAGCCGATCGGGCGGCCCGTCGCCGAAGAGTTGCTGTGCGATCGGGGTGGACCGGCTTTCCTGAGTGCCATCGGGGGGCACGTCGCCAGCGGTCAGTGTGCCCTCGAACGCGCCGACGGGAATCTGGTCGACGACCGGGCCGTCGCTGGTTTCGAATCGAACATCGAACGATCGACGGAACGTGTCGACAGCCTGACTCCCGACGATCTCGTAGGGGGCCCCACAGAGCGCCGCGGCACAGTACGGCTCGAGCAGGTCGCCAAACGGTGTCGTGTAGATGTCCGGGAAACGGGCTTCGATGGCAGCGGTAGTCCCCTCATTCACCAGCAGGCTGCCGGCGATGTCCCATTCACCGTCAGCGAGGGCGGCCAGGAGATCTTCGATGACCTGGCGGCCGGCAACGTCGGTGACCTGCGTCTCGGGCTCGGCGTAGACGCTGTCGATGAGGACCTGGCGGCTGTCTCCGGGTCCGCGGACCGTCTGGACTGTGTAGATCTCACGCATCGTGCGGTGGACCCTGTCCTCGATCTGATAGCCCACAAGGACCGAGCGCAGCGGTCCGAGTGTTGTCTCACCTGCGGACTGGAGATCTGGTGTCTCGGGGAGTTCGAGTACGGCGATGTCGGTACACGAGTAGAGGCAGTAGGGGAAGGAGGACTCGTCGAAGACCTGCAGGGCAGTGACCGAGAGGCAGCCCTCCGCACCGAGTCCGTCGGCGCGGTCCGCCAGGAACCGGGTGATGATCTCGTCGGCGAGTTGGGTGTCGGGTACTCGTTCGTCGGTGAGTAGTGGAGTGCCGCAGTTGCCGGGCCCGGTCGGCAGGGTGGTGCTCGTCGTCGTGATCGCCGGGATCGTCTCCGGCGGGGTCGTCGCAACGGTGCCGGACGTGCAGGCCGCCGTGAGGAGCAGGATGGATAGGAGGGCTCTTCGCATGCAGAGGCAGGGTAGTGCAGGCGACAGCAGCCGAATGACGGTGGAGCGGGTGAGGGGAATCGAACCCCCGTTGCAAGCTTGGGAAGCTCGTGTTCTACCACTGAACTACACCCGCACAGAGCGGTGATGTTACCCGATGTGGCTCGTGACAGGCCAGGTGGCGAAGGCGAGAGGCTGTCTGGGATTCGCCGGGTATTGCACGCTGACAGGGAGGAGTCGAGTCCTTGTCCGACTGCTGAATCCCCAGCTTTGGCCGGCTCGTGCTCGCCCGCGACAAGCCTCTACGGGTTAGGGAGTCCCCATCAATCGGGCCAGCGGGGAAGTGGGAGGAATCGATGACTGCAGCTGTGTGAATGGGAAGCGAACCGTAACGATGCCGACCGCACCGGCCGCCACTGCGTACTGGTCAAAGAGCGCTTCCAGGCCGTCCTGTGCAAGCGCGAACGTCGCGGCGTCGAGTAGGTCATGCGCGCTCGATGGGACGAAGTCTCCTGCCATGCTTTCGTTCCCGCCGTAGACCTGGTCCACGATGTCCCGGCGAGCCAGGAAGGCAAGACCTTCTGGGTCGTTGGTGATGTCATCGACTCCCAGAAGGGTGCCGGAAACGAGATCGAAGATGTACCCGTCTATCCCCGTGAACCCGTGGGCAGCCCCCGAGGAGTACGTACTTGTCGTCACGGTGACGCTGAAAAGACCGTGCTGGAGGAGGGTTACCTCGTAGGAGACGTGTACCTCCGACTTGTACGCTTTCGCCCCACCGTCCTGCTCAGCCTCGCGGGCGAAGTCGGCGAGCAGCTTCGAGACATCCACCGCAAGGCGCTCGTTCACGGCGTCCTGCACTGCACTGTCCGCCAGTCCCCGTAGCTGCGGAACGGAGATCCCCAAGACCAGTGTTTCGTCTTCGCTGTGACGCGTTTCGGACACGACCTGCACCGAGGCGAGATCGATCGATACCGGCACGGTTGTGGTGGTCGAGGGAGCCGCACCGGGCGCCAGCGTCTCCCCAGGCACGTCGATCGGTCGGGACTCGCCGCCGCTACCGCAGGCTTGGACCAAGAGCACAAACACGGAAACAACCATGATCTTGCCATAGAGGACACGTTCTCTTCCTCCTCTTCCAGAGTCACGCGTTGAGGCATGCTGTCGCATGGCGTTGCTTCCTGAGTCTCTGTCTGTGGGCCTCACCACCCGGCGCAGACCGAGCCGGACCAGTTGTAGAAGTCGACTGCCAGGACGGTGCCGTCCTTGGCGTCGATTTCATCCAGGAACCTAAGGAGCTCGCTGGTCGGTCCGGTGACCACAAGGGATTCCACTTGTGGATCGTTGTCTGCAAGATACGCGGCGGCATGCTGCACGGCTTGTGCGCCTCCGTCGAAGAGTTGGGCCCCCACTTCTGGGTTCTCGGCAAGGTTTGCAAGGGAGCGTCGAAGCTCGCGCAGAGCGTTGGCCACCGAGGAGTAGACCGAGCCGAATGACGCACCTGCTTCTGCCGATGAGGCAGCGAACAGTCGGGGGTTGAACTGGTCGGTACGGAGACATGTCGAGTATCCCAGTGTGGCAACCGGATCCTGGGGTGTGATGTTCGAGGCGCCCGTCAGAAGGAACCCGGCCCAAATGACACTGATATCGGCGTCGGTGGAGTCTGCGACTGACTGCGCCTGCGCCACTGAGATCGGCTCGGGGAAGCGGGCAGCCACTGTGGCGACCGTGCCGGAATCGAACCGGCCGAGCACCTCTGGTGCTGCACCCATGAATGTGGAGTCCGAGTCGACGAACGGCCAGATGCTGCGGGAGTTGAAGAGACCGATGTGTGAGGAAACCGTGCCGAGGTCGGCCATACCGCTGCCGACGGGGAGTTGCACTTTGGCGGTGAAGGTCCTGTTGAACGCTCCAGAGTCGATTGTGAAATCGGACACAACCGCTCCTTCGTTGAACATGGTTGCGACGTCGTAGGTTGCGCGAGCAACCGCGTCAGCACGCCCTCCCCTGTCCATCAGGAGGGGCTGGACGACGAAGTCTGAGATCAGTGCAAGACCTGCAAAGACAACAACCAGTAGGGCCGCCACACCTAGCACCGTGCGCCACAGCGTCCGCCGAACAGATTGACGCAGGGTTCGGTCACCGGCCGTGCCAGGAGCTGCCAGGTTGACCGAGGTGATCCGGTCCAGGAGGGATTGACACCGTGAACAGCCGACGATGTGCTCTTCGATCCGGCTGCGTTCCGATGCGTCCAGCCGCCCATCCGCATACCGCTCGAGCAGTTCAAAGGCTTCTTTGTGGTTCATGCGTTGGCCTCCGTTGTGGCGAGGAAGATGGTGAGATGTCTGCTCACGGGGCAGGGGGTGTCCTCGGGGAGGAAGTGTCCGCCGTGGGCGATGGTGCGGAGGGTTGAGTTCGGTAGCTCGTTGTGCAGCCGCTCGGCGACGGTGAGCGGTGCGGTGGGATCTTGTTGTCCCCACAGCACCAGGACCGGGCAGGTGATTCGGCTGAGACCGGATTCGACTTCGGCGAGCTGGTTGGGATCGAGGCTGGCGAGGATTGCGCGAATGGTCCGTCCCCGGGTTGGGTCTGCTGCGATGGGTGCGCGATGTCGATCGACGGATCGACGAATGTCGGTGCCCGGGTTGGCTGTGCCGATGCGAAACAGGACCCAGAGACCGGTTCGGGTTGTGAGGGATCGGTTGAGTAGCGGCGTCTTGGCGACTCGGATCAGGAGACGGATGAGCCGGGGTGGGTGGGGGTAGGGCGTGGTATTGAGGATGGCAAGCCGGCTGATCCGGTCGGGTTGTCGGATGGCGGCGAGTAGTGCGGCCACCGCGCCGATGTCGTGGCCGACGAGCGAGACGCGGTCGAGGTCGAGGGCGTCGAGGTACCCCAGCAGCGTGTCTGCGAGGTCGCTCCATGTTGGCTGCCGGCTGGTGGGTTGTCCGGATTGCCCGAAGCCGGGGAGGTCGAGGGCGTAGACCCGGTGGTGGGTTGCCAGGGGCGGCATCTGGTCGGTCCACAGTAGGGAGCTGGTCGGCCAGCCATGGACCAGTACCACCGGGAGTCCGGTGCCGGCTACTCGATAGTGGATCTCGACTCCAGCCACGGGAACGGTGCCGTCTTTGACAGGTGGTGGGCGGTTCAAGTGGTCGGCTCCAGAGAGTGATCCTCGGTGCCTCGGTCCTGGTCGGCAATCGCCTTCGGCGTGGTGTCGCCTGACCTGGTGGATGTCCCGGTGGGGGAGGGGCGTGTGACGTCGGCGTGTCCTGGCACTCTCCTGTGCGGGGTCCGACGCGGGAGTGGCCGTGGGAAGCTGGGAGAGCTGGAGAGTCGGCGCATCCCGGTGAGCGAAACGACGACGACGGCGGCGAGGATGACGAGCACGCTCATGGTGGTGGCCATGTCGTCAGCCACCCCGGCGATGGCGGTGTTCCAGGCTCCGTGCCAGAGTGCCACTGCCAATACGCTTCCCTGGGTGCTGTTGTAGAGCCAGGTGAGCACGATCGCCCCGGGGAGCAGGGTCAAGAAGAAGGCGAAGGTACCGCCGACACCGAGGCCCTGGTATTCATCTTTGTACGTGAACAAGGGGAGGTGCCATAGCGACCAGGCACCCCAGACCATCAGGGTGGCCTTCCACGCGGGCCAGCGGTGTTGCAGCTGATGGAGGGCGCTGCCGCGCCAGCCGGTCTCCTCGCCGATCCCGAAGGTGAAGGTCCACACCAACCAGGCCAGCGGCCATGCCAGCGTGGGGAACTCGGCGACGGTGCCGAACCCGGACAGGCTCGGCCAAGCTCCTTGGATCATTCGCAGGGTGAGGGCGGCCGCCCCAAAGAGCGCGGCCGGGCTGAGCAGCGAGACGGCCAACCAGCCCAAACCGATACGCCATCTCCGAATCCGTGTGATGAGGTCGCGCAGAGCACTCCGACCTGATCGAGCAGCCACGAGTAGTGCCGCCAAGGCCGGACCGAATGCACCGGCGAAGTGAAGCCAGGATGGCGGCGTGGCGTCCCACCAGCCCAGCCCGGCTGCCACCAACGGGCTCCACAGGACCCAGGAGACAAGATACGCAGCCGGGAAGAAGCCCCACGGTGAACGGGCGGTACTGTTCGGGTGGTTGGTGCCGGCTGAGATTCTGGTGATAAGACGGCTCATGGTGTGTCCTCCGTTTCGCTGGTAGGTGTAGGTACTTGGGGTGTGTCGTCAAGTGAGGTGCTGCTGTCGGGGTTGGTGCTGCGGACGGTGAGTACGCCCGAGCTGATCCGTCCGGTGATTTCAATCGGGTCGGCGGTCCAAATCACAGTGTTTGCCGTTGGGCCCCCGCCGGACGCCGACCACCCGTGCAGGGTCTCTATGTCGAATCCTTGAACAACAAGCGCTGGGGTTTCGCACTGCGGTGGGTTTGACTCGGTGAGCGCGCTGCAGATCTGGACCGGTTGGTTGTCGGGCGCAAAGAGATACCCGGTGACGGTGGTGAGCCCTTCGAACGCGGCGGTGACCACGTGTTCGACCGAGAAGACTGGGAGTTCGGTCGGTGCGGTGGTATTGGCGGCCGATGCATCGTCTCTGCAGGCGGTCGCAACGAGCAGGAGGTATACGCCTACGGCGAATGCTCTCCGTATGGCCCATCGCCTGGGCTGATTTGTCATGGAGTCTTGCTCCTTGCTCGGTGGTCTTCTCTGTGGCTGTTTCGACTCGAGTGTCTCTCCGCTCGGGGTGGGCTGTCACCACCCCTGGGGGCAAACCCTCCTGGGGGGTCTTGACGAAGCGGCGGTCTGGCCGATCAGGGGTCCGTCTATTGGATTCGGGTGCGATCGTGCGATAGGTTTGGAGCGAAGGAATCGACCCTCGACCCGCAACGGAGAAGCGTCGAATAGTCTGTGGCCTGACGGGGGCGACGCCATCGTCGATACGACCGTGAAA
>CBEVHI010000015.1:0-19872 GCA_965549635.1 uncultured bacterium
CTCGATGGGTTCGAGGTCGACGGGTTCTTCGTCGATGGCATCCTCGAAGTCGTCGGTTGCCTCGGTGGGTTCTTCGGTGGTTTCGTCGATGGCCGTCTCGACGGGCTCGAGGTCGACGGGTGCCTCTGTGGCCTCATCGCCGAGCGAGCTCAACTCCTGGTACACGCTCGGTGGGGTCGCGGCCGCCTCGGCAGGCTCGTCCATCCAGGCCGGGGGCTCCTCGGGAAGGTCTTCTTCGCTGAGACCCACGCCGAGAGCATCAAGGACATTCCTCGCCGCGGAGTGGGCCTGTGAGATCGGTTGCACATCCTCGACTCCGGTCTCGGTGACGGCTTCGACGGTCTCGGTGGCTGCCTCGGTGAGCTCTTCTTCGGTTTCGGGCTCGCTGATGGCTTCGACGGTCTCGGTGGCTGCCTCGGTGAGCTCTTCTTCGGTTTCGGGACCGACGGCGGGTTCACCAGAGAGCTCGGCTGTTGTTGCGAAGTCATCGAGCTCGTCTGCTTCGACCTCTTGCTGGCTCGATTCGGACTCGCCGGTGTCGACATCTGCGGGAGATGCGACGGCCTCTTCGGTTGCCGGCTGAGCTTCTTCGCCGGCCGGCTCGGCATCCACAGGAAGGCCCCAGGGGTCGGAGGAGATGTAGTCGTTGTCTTCCACGATCAGTCAGGAGGATACTCTAGGGGGGACGCGTTCGGAGGCTTTTGGTTGGAAATCTCGATCATCACTCTGTTTCCCCAGTTCTTCGTGGCTCCGCTCGACGTGAGCATCGTCGGCCGAGCGATCGAAAGTGACCGACTCACCGTCAACCCGGTCGATCTGCGAGCCTTCGGACGCGGGATGTACCGACAGGTGGATGACGCCCCATTCGGTGGTGGACCGGGCATGGTCCTGATGATCGATCCGATCTTCCGGGCCCTGGAAACACTCGAGTCCGGTCACAAGGTGCTGCTCAGCCCGACCGGAACACCGCTCGACCAGGCAAAGCTCGATCAGTGGGCGGAGCTGGAGCACCTGACGCTCGTTTGCGGACGCTACGAGGGTGTTGACGCTCGTGTCGCCGAGCATCTCGTCGACGAGGAGATCTCCCTTGGTGACTTCGTCCTCGCGGGAGGGGAAGTGGCGGCTCTCGCCATCATCGAGGGCATCGCACGTCTGCTGCCCGACGTTCTCGGCAACGCCGGTTCGACGGCTTCGGAGTCCTTCCGAGACGGCCTCCTGGAGGAGCCCCAGTACACCCGGCCGGCCGACTATCACGGATGGACGGTTCCCGATGTGCTGCTCTCCGGCGACCATGCCCGGATCGAGGAGTGGCGCCGCTCACAGAGGGAAGAACGTACCAGACTTCGCCGCCCGGATCTCTGGGAGCAGCGCTCCGGCAGCTGAGCCTGCGAAGCCTGCTATCTTGCGGGCCGCACTGCTGCATCCTCGCGGCTGTTACAATCACGGCTCGCCTGATGCTCCCCTGAAGGAGTCTTCCGATGAACATTCTCGAACAACTCGAAAGCGCGTCCTTGCGCGACGACATCCCCGACTTTCGTGCGGGCGACACGGTACGGGTCCACGTGCGCGTCGTCGAAGCCGGTCGTGAGCGGGTTCAGGCCTTTGAAGGAGTCGTCATCGCCCGCGACGGGTCGGGGATAACGAGTACGTTCACCGTCCGGAAGATCAGCTTCGGAGTTGGTGTCGAGCGCGTGTTCCCCGTACACGCACCAATCATCCAGAAGATCGACGTCGTGCGGCGGGGCAAGGTGAGGAGAGCCAAGCTCTACTACCTCCGGGACCGAGTCGGCAAGGCTGCCCGTATCAAAGAACGCCGCTAGTCGCCGGTGGCGCGCGTGGCCGGCAAGACGTCATCCCGAACACCGTTCTGGATCGAGCTGCCGATCCTCGTATTGGTTGCGCTGGTCGTCGCCGTGGTCATCAAGAGCTTCCTCATCCAGGCGTTCTTCATCCCCTCAGGGTCGATGCGCCACACTCTGGAGATCGGTGACCGTGTGCTCGTCAACAAGCTCTCCTACACCTGGAGCGACCCCTCATTGGGTGACATCGTCGTATTCGAACCGCCGTGGGGACAACCGCAACAAGATGAGCCGGTCTTCGATGCCCTGGCTCGTCACGTGGCCGAGTCCCTCGGACTCCGATCTCCTGACATCGAGGATCTGATCAAACGGGTGATTGGGGTCGGGGGTCAGACCGTGGAGGTCCGGAACAATCAGGTGCTGGTCGATGGTGAGCCCATCTCTGAACCGTACGTGTTCCCCGGTACGCAGATGCCCGACTACGGACCATTGACCGTTCCCGAAGGGCAGGTCCTGGTCATGGGGGACAACCGGGACCACAGCAAGGATGGAAGGGTGTTCGGCCCGATCCCGGTCGACTCGATCGTCGGGAGGGCGTTCGTGCGGATCTGGCCGCTCGATCGCCTCGGAGGCCTGTAGGAATCTCCGAGACGCTTTTCTGTCACCTCGTTCAGGTAGAACGTGGAGTGGTCGATGTTGGTAGCATCGCGGAACGAGCGGAGAGATGGAGATGCACGAAGAAGATCTGGAGCGATACGAATCCGAGATCGAGCTCAAGATCTACCGGGAGTACCGCGATGTGCTCCCGATGTTCCGATTCGTTGTCGAGACGGAGCGCCGGTTCTATCTGGCCAACCGTGTCGACGTGCAGACTCGCCACGAGGACGGCTCGACCTACTTCGAACTCGAGCTAGAGGATGCCTGGGTATGGGACATGTACCGACCGGCGAGGTTCCTGCAACACGTGAGGGTGTTGACCTTTCGCGACGTGAATATCGAGGAACTGGAGCCCGGCGTCCGGCTCTGACCGCTCGACAAGTCGGCGTACTCGGTGAGCGCATCGCCGCGGAGTACCTGATGCGCCAAGGCTTTTCGATACTTGCCCGCAATGTTCGCGTTGGACGGGGGGAGATCGATCTGCTCGTCGGGAGCGGGGCTCGTCGGGTTGTCGTCGAGGTGAAATCCGGCTGGTCCGATGGACGGGATGTGGACGGACCGGATCCGCTTCTCCGATTCGACACGGCAAAGGCGAAACAGGTGTGGTCGCTGGCCAGACGCGTCAGCGCCGACAGGGTCGATCTGGTTGCCGTGATGTTCGGCGGCACAGGAGTGCAGGTTCGCTGGGTCCCAGCCGTCAGCTGAGCGTACTTCTCGAGCGTTCGTCTGAGCGCCGCTCTCTGAACCAGCATCCGCGGTGCCAGTGCCGACGAGCCTCGGGAGCGTGGTCGGGGACGACGACCAGATGGAACGTCCCTATCTCGACCGGTCCGTCGCACCCGGGACAAACGTAACGCTTGCGGGCAGCGTAGGCCTGGACGGGGCTGACGGTCAGCGGTCCGGCGGAGAGTGGCGAGGTCGACTCGGGCATGATCGCGAGGCCTACTCGGCGTGCCCGGGCGCACGAGGGATTTCGGCGAATGCCTTGCGCCGGGCGTCGACGATCTCACGGGCGATCTGATCGATGCTGTCGATGAGCCACAGGAAAGCCGCCTTGCCTTCTCGATAGTCGGCTTCCGCCATTCCCTGTATTCGTCCCTGTGTCTGGAGTTGTCGAACCTGCTTGAAGTTGTTGGTCGGGTTGGTGGTGTAGACGCCCAGCGTCTTGCCGCCACGTTGGTTGAGGATCGAGAAGACCGGGACGTCGCTGGGCCCGTCGGCGATGTAGATCATGTTCTTGATCGGCACCCTGCGCTGTTCCTCGGACATGAGAGCGTTCACGTCGATCGTCGCGTTCTTGTTGACACCCTTGTTGATCTCGAAAACGGCCTTGGTCTTGGACGTGTTGTCCAGGGTGTAGCCGAGATGCGATATCGGGAACTCGCCTTCATCGATTCCCAGGGTCCCGACGTAGCCCGGTGGGGCGGGGCGTTCGATGAAATCGTTCGCCCAGATCCAGTCCACATACGGGGCGACCGCACTTCCCTCGATCATCGGCAGGATGCCGGTGGAGACAACATAGTGTTCGACCGAAATCTCCTCGTGCACGAACTCCGGTATCGAAGTGGTGTACTCCTTGGCGAGCCGGAAGAACTCGGGGATGCCCGGGGCCATCTCGATGCGGGCCCCCAACTCACGCAGCTTCGTACGGGTCAAACCCTTGAAAGCTCCCTGTTCGACGTAGGTGAGCATGTGGTTGAGATACGCGGTGTCGCGAGCAACGCGGATGCCTCGCTGTCGGTAGTACTCGACGAGCCCATCGACTTCCGTCCAGAACGCTCGTGGGTCGACTCCGTACTCCTCGAACAGCGGATCCTGCTGGTTTCCGGGGATCAGGGTGCGGTCGAAGTCCCAGATCAGCGCGATGACGGTCTGGGTGTAGAGCGGTACGGGCATGGCCTCACGGGATTTCGGGTCGACCGAAGTGTACGCCACCTTCGTCGATCCACCAGCCCTGCAATCGGATTGGGGTGCCGCGAAGGCTTCGGTGGGTTTCGCCGAGCAACTCCATTGGCACCAGGGCGTGGACCGCCCAGCCCTGTGCGACGAGCCGGCCGAAGACGGCTGCATGTCGCTGTGGCGCCGTCTCCTGACCGATGATCCAATCCAGGCGCCGGTCGGTCTTGATCACCGGATCGGTCGAAGTATCCAAGTTGTCGAGTGAGATGGTCTTCCAGGGAATCGTCTCTGCCTGGATGCCCAGAGCGCGGTAGCGGTCGAGGCAGGCCTCGGCGATGGTCTCGGTCTCGTCGACCTTCTGGTCGAATGCCAGCATCCTGTCTCCTCCCTCGAGTTACAACAGTGTAGTTCTCAGATACCCGGCAAACGAGGAGCGACACAGCACTAGACACTTCGGGCCTCTACGAGAGCCTCCTCGAGACGCGTCGAAGTGGCGCCGATCTCATCCACATGAACGCCTGCAAACAACACCAGTTCAGAGAACACGGAATCGGGGCCGGCCTCACACGCCGAGTTTGCGTGCAGTGCGGTGCCGTACGCATCGGCGAGCGCAGATGTTCGACCATCGGTCTCGACCCATGGCGAGACGAGCAGATTGCCGTCGAACTCGAGGCCCTCGAGACCGTCGCCTGATCTGTCCCACCCCCGCCATACGGTTGCACCATGTTTGCGACCGTCACCTCTGTCGCTCTGATCGGTGTCGAACCACGGCCGGTCAGAGTTGAAGTGCATGTTGGGGCTCCCCGTGAGGGCTTCGCGCTGGTCGGGCTTCCCGATACCGCGATCCGCGAAGCCAAGGATCGGGTTCGGGCAGCCCTTGCCTCCTCGGGATTCCGCTTCCCCAACCGCCGGGTCACCGTCAACCTTGCTCCTGCGAACATCCCCAAAGTCGGATCGGCCTACGATCTGCCGATCGCCCTTGGTGTCCTCGCAGCCGCCGGCACCATCCCACCCGGAGTCGGTGAGGTCGTAGCGCTCGGTGAGCTCGCACTCGACGGAGCGGTGCGGTCTGCCCGGGGAGGCCTCGGTGCCGGGATCGTCGCAAGGGACGCCGGCGTTCCTTGCCTGCTTCCTCAGGGTGTGGCCGCGGAGGCAGCTCGCGTCCCCGGAGCCGTCGTCAAGGCGGTCCGCTCACTCTCGGAAGCGATCGCAGTCGCCCAGGGGTCACCCGGTGCGCCGATACCACCTTGGAGCGTGCAGAGTGCCGGCACGGTTCCCGACTTGGCCGCGGTCAGGGGCCAGTTGGCGGCGAGGAGGGCCATGGAGATCGCCGCCGCAGGCCGGCATCACCTGTTGTTCTGGGGTCCGCCGGGTTCGGGGAAGACGATGCTCGCCGTCCGTCTGCCGGGCATTCTGCCCCCACTCGATGAGGAGACTTCGCTGGAAGTCGCCCAGGTGTGGGGCGCCGCAGGGCGATCCGCTCCGCCCGGGTGTGTCCCGCCGTTTCGGGCCCCGCACCACTCGGCGACCCTCCCGGCAATCATCGGTGGAGGGAGTGGAGTTCCCGTACCTGGGGAGGTGTCGCTCGCGCATCGGGGTGTGCTCTTCCTCGACGAGCTGGGGGAGTTCGCAGTCCACATCCTCGATGCGCTTCGCCAGCCGCTCGAAGCGGGCTCCGTGCTGATCGCCAGGAAGGGCATCTCCGTGCGGTTTCCCAGTGATGTGCAGCTGGTCGCGGCGACGAACCCTTGTCCTTGCGGCTACGCGGGGGATCGGATCAAGCCCTGCTCCTGCACGCCTCGCTCGATCGAGCGGTATCGCCGGCGCTTCTCCGGCCCTCTGCTCGATCGATTCGATCTTCGGGTTCCGGTTCCACGTCCTCAACGATCCGAGCTCCTCGGCCCCCCGGGGGAGGGAAGTCGGGCGGTAGCGGAGCGGGTCCAGGCAGCCAGGTCGGTGCAGGAAGAGAGAACCGGTGTCAACGGTCGCCTCGGGCGCGCCCAGCTGGACGATCTCGAGTGGACCTCCGATGCGGGGAGCCTGCTCGAAGCCGCGGTCGAGCGCCTCGCGCTCACCGGACGCGGATTCGACAGGGTCCGTCGTGTTGCCCGCACGATCGCCGACTTGGACGGATCCGGTCCTGTGGATGAGCGCCACGTTGCCGAAGCACTCGGCTTTCGGGGTGAGTGGTGAATGCCCGCCTGCGACTGGCGTATGTCGGTATGCATCCGGCACGAAGGGCCGAGCTGGTCGAACGGATGGGGTCTCCCGGTTCGGTGCTGTCGGCGATAGAGCAGGGGTCCGTGCAGGTGCCGGAACACGCTCGTCGAGCCGGCCGCGTTCCGGCCAGAGATCGGATCGAGCAGTTGGCCGGAGCAGGGATCGGCGTGGTCATGCGCGAGGACCTGCCCGATTTCTTGTCCGAGTTGCCCGACTGTCCGGACCTTCTCTTCACACGCGGAACCCTCCCTGACCGACCCGGCGTCGCCATCGTGGGTTCACGCAAGGCCACGGCATATGGAACCCGGCTCTCTGCCGCCTACGGGCGCGCCCTCTCCGACTGGCCGATCATCTCAGGATTGGCGCGAGGGGTGGACGGAGCCGCGCACCGTGGCATGCTCGAGTCCGGAGGTCGGGGCGTTGCCGTACTCGGTTGCGGTCCCGATGTCTGGTATCCGAAGGAACACCGGCGGCTCGGCGAACAGCTGATAGCCGGTGGAGGCGCCGTCGTGAGTGAATACCCGCCGGGCACGCCGCCCAACGGGTGGCGGTTCCCCCCTCGGAATCGGATCATCTCCGGGCTTGCCCGCATCGTTGTCGTTGTGGAGGCTGCCCGCACCGGTGGTGCGCTCATCACCGCCCGCACAGCACTCGCTCAGGGCCGAGACGTCTTCGCCGTGCCAGGGGACATCGACCGCCCAACGTCGGAAGGATGCAACCTGCTGATACGTGACGGGGCATTTCCGGTGCTCGACCCGGCCGACCTGGTCGAATCCGTATCGATCGTTCTCGGCCCCGTGGCGGCGAGACCGGTCCCGTTTGAACCCGATGGTCTCCTGCGGTTCGTGGGTCCGGTCGGTGTCACCGTCGATGCGCTCGCCGAAGAACTCGATCGGCCTGTGACCGCCGTGCTGGCCGAGGTTTCGAGACTCGAAGCGAGAGGTCTCATACAACGTCGAGGGGGTCTGATCTGCAGAGGTCGTTGACCGCATCGTTTCAAGAGGCGACCATGGCCGCGTGGCCGCCATACCCGAACTCCCCGAGTGGGGCACGACGCCGGTCGAGGAGTATCTCGACCGGATGAATGCACAGCGCAACCTGTCGCCGCACACGATCGCCGCCTATCGCCGCGATCTCAGCCAGTTCATGGCGTTCTGCGGTCGCGCCGGTGCCGGGAGCGTCGCCGACATCGACCGGTCGATGGTGCGGCGCTTTCTGGCTTATCTGGACACCAGGGGCTACGCACGCCGCTCCATCGCCCGCAAGGCCTCTGCGGTACGGGCCTTCCTCTCCGACCAGGCAAAACGCGGAGTGATCGATGTGAACCCTTCGGATCGCCTGGGACGCCTGCATCGTCCGGAGACCCTGCCGCATGCGCTGCCGGCTCGCGTCGTCCGCTCGATACTCGACGGCCTCTCCGGGGATGACCCGGTGTCACTCAGAGATCGTGCCCTTCTCGAGGTCCTGTACGCGACCGGACTCAGAGTCTCTGAACTGGCGGACCTTCGGGTGTCCGATGTCCGCGACGTCGAGTTCGTGCGGGTCATGGGCAAAGGTGCCAGGGAGCGCGTTGTACCTTTGGGGCGTCCGGCGAGGAAGGCACTCGACGTGTATCTCTCGAAGGGACGCCCGAAGATGCCGACAACAACGGCCGGCGAGTCGCTCTGGGTTGGAGCGAGAGGCGCCGCGTTGGGTGTTCGCGGCGTTCGGCGAGTCGTGCGTCAACGAGCTGCAACCTACCCGCACGCGTTCCGCCACTCGTTCGCCACGCACCTTCTGGAAGGGGGCGCCGACCTGCGCGCCGTCCAGGAGCTTCTCGGCCACGTTGAACTAGCAACCACCCAGATTTACACTGCCATCACCCGCGAGCACCTCAAGGCGACCTATGAGCGAAGTCATCCGCGGGCCTGAGCGGGAGCCAGACGACCATCTGGACGAGCTGTGGAGGCGATTCAAGACCACGGCGGATCCGAAAGCCCGCGAGGGCCTCATCCTGCACTTCTCACCACTTGTGAAGTTCGTCGCCGGCCGTGTCGGGGCGGGTCTGCCATCCAGCGTCGACCGCTCCGACCTGATCTCTGACGGGATCTTCGGGCTCATCGATGCCATCGACAAGTACGACATCGACCGGGGCGTGAAGTTCGAGACCTACGCAATCAACCGGATTCGCGGGGCGATCCTCGATGAGCTGCGTGCCCTCGATTGGGCGCCGCGGTCGCTTCGGGCTCGAGCGAGAGAGCTGGAACGTTCCCACTCGGAGCTGGAGCACAAATTCCAGCGGTCTCCGTCGGAGGAGGAGCTTGCCGAGCACATGGAGATCCCCATCTCCGACCTCCAGGACACCATGGCGGAGGTCTCCGCAGCAGGACTCGTCGCTCTTGACGAGCTTCTCGCTCCCGGCAGAGACAAGACGACCGTTGGCGAACTGCTTCCCGACCCGAAGGGAGTGGATCCCGAGGCCGCCTTCCAGGAGGAGGAGGTCAAGCGCGTGCTTGCCGATGCCATCAACCGTCTTCCGGAACGAGAGCGGCTCGTGCTGACCCTCTACTACTACGAAGGTCTCACCCTGGCCGAGATCGGAGAGGTGCTCGGTGTGACCGAGTCACGTGTCTGCCAGATTCACACGAAGTCGGTGATGAGCCTTCGCCACCGCATGATCGAACCGGTCTTCCGGAGCGCATAGACTGACGATCTCTGCGACGAGCAGGCGCTGCTACCATCGCCCTATCACACACGCTCGTCGTGACTCCCCGACGGTCGGAACGATGTTCCGTGGGGAGCGGCCCTCAATGGCTGAGGCGGGCGGAGGAGCAACCGAAAAGGAGGACCGTTCGTGTCCAACGTCACCATGAAACAACTGCTGGAAGCCGGTGTCCACTTCGGGCATCAGACCCGGCGCTGGAATCCCAAGATGGAGCCGTACATCTACGGCGCCCGCAACGGGATCCACATCATCGATCTGCGCCAAACCCTGGATCAAATCAACCGCACCTACGACTTTGTGCGCGACGCCGTTGCCAAAGGTGGCCAGGTGCTGTTCGTCGGAACCAAGAAACAGGCGCAAGGGCCCATCGAAGACGCCGCGACCAGAGCGGAGATGCCCTACGTCAACTTCCGTTGGCTGGGCGGCATGTTGACGAACTTCGCCACTATCCAGAAGCGCATCTCCTACATGAAGGAGCTGGAGCGGATGGACGAGTCCGGCGAGATGGAGGCGCTCCCCAAGAAGGAGCGGTTGCGCCTGCGACGAGAGCTCGGCAAGCTGCAGCGGGTCCTGGGCGGCGTGCGGGGTCTCGACCACCTCCCGCAAGCGCTGTTCATCGTCGATCTGAACGCCGAGCAGATCGCCCTCAAGGAAGCTTCCCGACTGGGGATTCCGGTCATCGCCCTGGTCGACACGAACTGCGATCCCGACATGGTCGACTTCGTGATTCCTGGCAACGATGACGCCATTCGCTCTGCGCAGCTGATGGCCGGCTTCGTGGCGGAGGCGTGCATCGAGGGCAGGGGAATCGCCCACAAGGAGGCCCCCGTCAAAGAGGAGGACGAGTGATGGCAGACTTCACCGCCAAAGACGTGCAAAGCCTTCGCAAGGCGACGGGCGTGGGCATGATGGATGCGAAGAAAGCGCTCGTCGAGACCGGCGGAGACATCGGAAAGGCCAAGGAGTACCTGCGGGAGAAGGGCCTGGCAGATGCCAAGAAACGGGCGAACCGGGAGTCCAACGAAGGGGTGATCGGCACCTACCTGCATCGCCAGCTTGGCCGCCCGGTGATTGGGGTCCTCGTCGAGCTTGCCTCCGAGACCGACTTCGTCGCCAAGAGTGACGAGTTCCAGCAGATGGCGAACGACATCGCGATGCACGTCGCGGCTGCCCAGCCCAGGTGGGTGACCCGCGAAGACGTGCCGGCAGAAGCGCTCGAGCACGAGAAGGACATGATCACGCGCCAGGCGCGCAATGAAGGCAAGCCCGAGAACATCATCCCACGGATCGTGGAAGGCAAGATCGGATCCTTCTACAAGGATTACGTTCTCGAAGAGCAGCCTTTCATCAAGTCGGAGAGCTTCGATGGGACGGTCGGGGAACTGGTCGCCGGACTGGCAGCGACGATGGGCGAGAACATCCGGGTCCGCAGATTCGCACGACTGGCGGTGGGTGAGGAGGCCTGATGGCTCTCGCGGGGGACCTCGAGGACCGGCCGGCCGAGCAGCGTCGTGTTCTGTTGAAGTTGTCAGGGGAGGCGTTCGCCGACCCGATCACCGGCTCGGGAATCGACCCGGTGAGCATTCGGCGGGTCGCCGCCGAGATCGCCGAGTCCGTCTCGACGGGCATCCAGCTCGGTGTCGTCGTCGGCGGAGGGAACATCTTTCGGGGTGTGTCCGCGACCAAGGCCGGCATTGAACCTGCGACCGCCGACTCGATGGGGATGCTGGCGACGGTGATCAACGCCATCGCTCTGCGCAGTGCGATCGAGAACGCCGGGATTCCTACGAGAGTGCAAACGGCCATCGCCATGCAGTCGCTGGCCGAGCCGTACATCCGCCTGCGCGCGGTCCGGCATCTGGAGAAGGGGCGAGTGGTGATCTTCGCCGCGGGGACCGGGAACCCGTTCTTCACGACCGACACGGCGGCGGCGCTTCGTGCCGCCGAAATCGGTGCGGAGATGATGCTCAAGGCCACACTGGTCGACGGTGTCTACGACGATGATCCTGCCGAGAATCCGGATGCCGTTCTCCTCGAGGAGATTGGCTACATCGAGCTGGTATCTCGAGGTCTCCGGGTGATGGACGCGACGGCGGCTACCATGTGCCGAGACCACAAACTCCCGATCGTTGTGTTCAACATCAAGGAGCCGGGCAACATCGTCAAGGCGGTGCGAGGAGAGCGAATCGGGACGCTTGTTCACTAGGAGGCGCCATGATTCGGGAAGTGCTCGCCGAGGCCGAGCGAAAGATGGGCCAGGCGATCGAGTACCTGCAAGGGGAGTTTGCCACCGTGAGGACGGGAAGGGCCAACCCCGGAGTGCTGAGTCGGGTCATGGTCGACTACTACGGAACACCGACGCCGTTGCAGCAACTCGCATCGTTCTCTGTGCCTGAACCTCGCCTCTTGATCGTCCAACCGTACGACAAGGGGTCGATCGGCGCGATTGAGAAGGCCATTCGTACGTCGAGCCTTGGCATGAATCCCGCCAGCGACGGACGCGTCCTTCGGCTCGTGTTCCCTCCGCTCACCGAGGAGCGCCGCATAGCGTTGACTCGGGTGGTGCGGGAGATGGCCGAGGAAGGACGGGTTGCGATCCGCAACCTGCGCCGCCACGCCATGAACGATCTCGACGAGCTTCACGGAGAGATCTCCGACGACGACATCCGTCGGGCGGAGAACGATCTCCAGGAACTCACCGACAAGATGACAACGAGGGTGGATGAGTACCTCTCGAAGAAGGAACAGGAGCTCCTCGAGGTATGAGTGACCAGCAGGACGAAGGCAAGGGCGAAGTCGTCGCATTCCCAGGACAGCACTCGAAGGACACCGACCCCGAGCAGCGCACCGACGAGCGTGGGGAGCAGGAAGACTTCGAGGACTTCCTGACTGGAGCGTCAGTGCTCGACGGGTTCACGAGGGATGACTACCTGAGCGCGACGACCGAGGAGTACCGGGACCTCGCCGAGGCCATCGAGAAGGCATCCCATGAAGATGTCGAGATGCAGGCGGTTGCTGCCACGATGCCAGGTCTCGAACCTGGTTTGGTCGGCTTCGACGATGTGACCGGCGAGCTGCCCCAGACCGAGGAAGCACAAGGTCCCTCCGACACGATCGTTCGTGCGGCCACCGGGGTCGTGCTTCTCGCGGTGATTCTGGCCACGCTTGCGCTCGGCGGAGGGTGGTTTGCCCTCTTGGTCGGCGTTCTTGCGGTGATCGCTCTCGGCGAGTTCTACGCAACGCTGCGCGCTGCCGGGTATGTACCGCTTGCTCTCTTCGGATTTCTGGGTGCGGCCGGGACTCTCGCCGGGGCGTGGTTCTCCGATGCTCCGCTCACGGCGATCTCTGTTGCCGTGGGAACCACCCTGGTTGCGGTGATCTTCTGGTATGCCCTGGTGCCGCGCAAGCATCCGCTCGAGAACGCATCTCTCACCATCCTTGGAGTCCTGTGGATCTCTGGCCTGCTTGCGTTTGCGATGCCGATCATCCGCTCGCCGCGGTCGCAGCAACTGATTATCGCCCTCGTCCTCCTCACCGCCCTCTTCGATGCCGCTTCGTACTTCGCCGGACGGTCGTTCGGGCGGGTGCTCCTTGCGCAGAGGCTGTCACCGCACAAGACCGTCGAAGGTCTCCTCGGTGGCGTCGTGGTCACCTTCGCAGCGGCACTCGGGCTGTCGTCGATCTCCTGGTTCGACATCGGTGTGGGGGGAGCCCTCTGGACGGCCGGCGTGGTGTCGGTGTTCGCACCTCTCGGGGATCTGGCGGAATCACTCGTGAAGAGGGCACTTGGCGTCAAGGACATGGGTGCGATTCTGCCGGGCCACGGTGGAGTCATCGACCGTCTCGATGCCTACCTGTTCACGATTCCGGTCGGATACGTTCTCTTCCTCTGGCTCGGCTATCTGTCGTGACCCGTCCGCTCGTCATCTTGGGAGCGACCGGTTCGATCGGTCGCCAGGTCTTCCAGGTCGCTCAGCGGCTCGGGTGCGACATCCGGGCCATCGCTGCTCGCTCGGGCTCCGACGCTCTGGCTGAGCTGGCAGCCACCTATCCGGATGCCCTGGTCGGTGTGGCCGGGCCGACCGCGGATGAACGCGAGCGGTTCACATCGCTCGGTGCCAGGGCACGTTTCGGACCGGAGGCACTGGTCGAACTGGCATCTCTCCCAGGGACGGTGGTGATCAACGGGATCGTGGGTGCTGCCGGGCTCCGAGCGTCGGTGGCGGCCCTCGAAGCGGGGAATCGGCTCGCTCTCGCCAACAAGGAGAGCCTCGTCGCCGGCGGACCGGTGGTTCTGGCTGCTCTCAACCGGGGTGGGGGAGAGTTGCTTCCGGTGGACTCGGAGCACTCGGCGCTGTTGCAGTGCCTTACCGGCGAGCGGATCGAGAACGTACGGCGCCTGATGCTCACCGCTTCTGGGGGGCCGTTGCGGGGGAAGTCGAGCGGCGAGATCGCCACCGTCTCAGCGGCTGAGGCGATGGCACACCCGACCTGGTCTATGGGACCGCGCATCACCATCGACTCGGCGACGCTCGTCAACAAGGGCTTCGAGGTGATCGAGGCGCATCACCTCTTCGGAGTCGACTTCGAACGGATCGGAGTCGTCGTCCATCCGCAGAGCATCGTCCACTCGCTCGTCGAGTTCACCGACGGATCGGTCAAGGCCCAGGTCGGCGAGCCAGACATGCGGATTCCGATCCAATACGCCATCACGTATCCCGACCGGAGACCCGGAGGTGAACCGTTCGTGCTCGCCGGCAAGACCCTCACGTTCTTTGAGCCCGACCGGGACGCCTTCCCGGCCCTCGACGTCGTTCTGGAGGCAGGTCGACGCGGCGGCTCTGCCCCGGCTGCCGTCAACGCCGCGGATGAGATCGCGGTGCGAGCGTTCCTCGATGGTCGATTGGGGATGCTGGGGATTGCCCGCATTCTCGAACAGACCATGGCCCAGACACCATCGTTGGACCTGCAAACCGTAGATGAGGTCCTGGCCGTCGACAAGGAGGCGCGGGCGTTGGCGAGTTCCCTCATCGGAGGAGCGTGCTGATGGCCGGTACTCCGCAGTTCCCTCTACCGTTGAGGTCGACATGAGCGGTGGACTGATCATGCTGGTTGCCGTGGTTGTCTCGATCATGATCCACGAGACTGGCCACTACGTCGCCGCGCGCGCCACAGGAATGAAGGTCACCGAGTACTTCCTCGGTTTCGGCCCCAAGGTCTGGTCGACGACACGCGGCGAAACCGAATACGGCATCAAGGCCATCCCTCTGGGCGGATACAACAGGATCGCGGGAATGGATCCTCTCGAAGAGATCGCGCCGGAGGATCTGGAACGCACCTACCGGGGCAAGAAATTCTGGGCCAAGTCCGTCGTGGTCTTGGCGGGCGTCTTCCTGCACTTCTTCATCGCCTACTCGATCTTCTTCGGCCTCCTCGTCGGGTACGGGGTCGAAAACCCGGACGTGCCGCTGACGACGATGGCGGCCATTCAGCCGACACTCGACGACGGAGGAACCACACCGGCAGCTGCTGTCGGTCTCCAGGTGGGCGATCAGATCCTCTCCGTGGATGGAACTGCGGTCTCAAACTGGGATCAGCTGGCAGAGCTGATCTCGCAGCACCCCTCCGAGACGGTCGTGCTGTCCGTACTGCGGGACGGATCGATCATCGAGCTCGATCCGGTGCTGGCAGCAAAGGTCGATGAGCAAGGCCAGACCGTGGGCTATCTCGGCGTCAGCCCCGAGTATCAGCGGGAGTCGGTGGGAGTCGTTCGAGCCGCGGGCCTTGCCGGTCAGGCTGTCGGTGGCGCCACGGCCGACACGGTCACGGCGCTTGGCAATCTGGTGCGCCCATCCTCGCTGGCCAGGCTTGCCGGAGCGTTCGTCGGCAACACCGACGTACCCAATGACATCCGGCCAGTCAGCCCGGTGGGGATCGTGCAACTGGGTCGAGGTCTGGACGCGCAGGGCCTGCTTGCACTCGTCGGTCTCATCAACATCGTTCTCGGCGTCTTCAACGGACTTCCGCTCTATCCGCTCGATGGCGGGCACTTCGTCGTGGCCCTCTACGAACGGGTCTCGGGGCGCAAAGCCAACATGCAGAAACTCATGCCAGTCGCCGCCGCCGTGATGATGCTGGTGATCTTCCTGTTCTCGGTGGCACTGCTGCTGGACATCGTCAACCCGATAAGCCTCGGATGATCGAGCGACGCCTCACCCGTTCGATTCACGTCGGCCGTGTGCCGGTGGGCGGCGGCGCGCCCGTGAGCGTCCAATCGATGACGACCACCAAGACGGCCGACGTTGGAGGCACGCTGGCGCAGGTGTATGCGCTCGCCGGAGCCGGAGCCGACATCGTTCGCATCACGTGCAATACCGTGGAAGCGGCCCAGGGGCTTGCCGAGATCGTGCCGCGTTCACCCGTTCCGATCATCGCCGACATCCATTTCCAGTACCGCCTCGCCCTCGCAGCCCTCGAGGCCGGTGTGGATGGGCTCCGTCTGAACCCGGGGAACATCCGCGACGAGGAGCACATCAAGACGGTCGCCCGCGAGGCGATGGACCGAGGGGTTCCGATCAGGGTCGGGGTCAACGCCGGGTCGTTGGACAAGGATCTTCTGAAACGATTCGGAGGCCCGGTCCCGGAGGCCTTGGTCGCCTCCGCCGTGCAGGAGATCGGCTACCTCGAAGAGGTTGGCTTCAGCGATATCAAGATCTCCGTCAAGCATTCGAATGTACCGTCGATGGTCGCTGCCTACCGGTTGCTCTCAGAGACCGTCGACTATCCACTGCACCTGGGTGTGACCGAGGCCGGACCTCCGCCAGCGGGGATCATCAAGACCGTGGCAGGCATCGCCACGTTGCTCATGGAGGGGATCGGCGACACGATCCGGTTCTCTCTCACCGCAGATCCCGTCGAGGAGGCCAAGGCCGGTCGACAGCTTCTCGAGTATCTGGGACTGCGGGAGCGCAGGGGCCTCGATCTGATCGCCTGTCCTTCCTGCGGGAGGGCAGAGGTCGACGTCATCAAGGTTGCCGGCGAGGCCCAGAAGGCACTGGAAGCGGCCAAGCTTCCCATCCAGGTCGCGGTGATGGGATGCATCGTCAACGGCCCCGGGGAGGCTCGCGAGGCCGACATCGGGATCGCCGCCGGTCGGGGCAAGGGCCACCTGTTCATCAAGGGCAAGGTCGTGCGGGTCGTTCCGGAGGAGGAGATGGTCGAGGCCCTGCTCGATGAGGCGGCCAAACTCGTCGAAGAAGGAGCGGAAGCGAGGTTGGCGGCGGCCGACGTAGCTGCAGGTGCCGAAGCCGAGATCGAAGCGAGGCAGCTGGCCGTGCAGCAGGGCGACGCCAACGACGCCACCGGTCGCAGGCAGGCGGTTGCCGACGTTGCCGCGGACCCGACTGATTAACCTCTGGGTCCACCCGAACACCGAGGACCCTCTTGACGCAGAAAGTAACTCCGAGGAGCGAGGACTACAGCCGCTGGTACACCGACGTGGTACAGCGTGCCGAACTCGCCGACTACTCGCCCGTGCGGGGCAGCATGGTCATTCGCCCGTACGGCTACGCCCTCTGGGAGCACATGCAGAAGGCCCTGGACGACATGTTCAAGGAGACCGGGCATCAGAACGCCTACTTCCCGCTGCTCATCCCGTACTCGTTCCTCCAGAAGGAGGCCGAACACGTCGAAGGATTCTCTCCTGAACTTGCCATCGTCACCCACGGCGGCGGCAAGGAACTCGAAGATCCCCTGGTCGTGCGGCCGACCTCGGAGACGATCATCAACGCGATGTTCGCCAAGTGGATCAAGAGCTATCGCGATCTGCCGCTGCTGATCAACCAGTGGGCGAATGTGGTGCGCTGGGAGATGCGGACCCGCTTGTTCCTGCGGACCACGGAGTTCCTCTGGCAGGAGGGCCATACGGCCCACGAGACCGAGCAGGAGGCGCGCGACGAAGCACGACTGATGCTGGAGGTCTACGCGCGCTTCGCTGAGGAGTGGGCGGCAACGCCGGTGATTCGTGGGGTCAAGTCCGATGCAGAGAAGTTCGCCGGCGCAGTCGAGTCCTACAGCATCGAAGCGATGATGGGCGACCTGCGAGCTCTCCAGGCGGGGACATCTCACTATCTCGGCCAGAACTTCGCCAAGGCGTTCGAGACCAGGTTCCTCGATCGGAACAACGAACTGCAACATCCCCATCAGACTTCGTGGGGCGTCAGCACTCGTCTGGTGGGTATGACCGTCATGGTGCACGGCGACGACCAGGGTCTCATCCTCCCTCCCAAACTGGCTCCGCACCAGGTGGTGGTGGTGCCGATCGTGCGGTCCGACTCAGATGCCGAAGAGGTGTACGAGGCGGCATGGGCGATCACGGCGTCGCTGCATGATCAAGGTCTGCGGGCCACGATGGACGATCGCGATGGCGTCACGCCCGGGTTCAAGTTCAACGATTGGGAGATGAAGGGTGTCCCGCTCCGCATCGAGATTGGTCCGCGGGACATCGCCGAGGGAAAGGCCGTGCTCGCCCGACGGGACCAGCCGGGTCGTGCCGGCAAGCGGGCCGTACCCATCGAGGGATTGGCTGCGGCTGCCGTCGAGCTTCTCGACATCATCCAGCAGGGTCTCTTCGATCGGGCAACGGCGTTTCGCGACGAGCACACCTCCTTCCCGGCATCGTTCGATGAGATGCGAGAGGGCCTTGAACAGGAGGGTGGGTTCTACCACGCCTCGTGGTGTGGCTCACCCGACTGTGAAGCCGCGATTCAGCAACAAACGCAGGCAACGATTCGAAACCTCCCGTTCGACCAACCCGACGAAGTCGGACCCTGCATCTTCTGTGGTGCACCAGGAGAGTTTCTCGCAGTATTCTCCAAGGCGTACTGACATCTACCGTGTTCGGCGAGGCAGCACGGAGGCTATACTCGCGCCCGGAAAACCTATGGACGCTTGAAAGGTGGGCGCCCGCCCGCCTTTTCGTGCGAGGAGACGATGAACGAGGCTGCCCTTTGGGAGAGGCTCGAGCGGTACTTGGCCGCCGAGGGTCTGGAGCTCGACGATGTCGAGTGGTCGGGTCGCGTCCTCAGGGTTCTCGTGGACCAGGAGAACGGGATCGACGTCGGTCGGGTTTCCGAGATCACCGATGGGGTGTCCCGGCTCCTCGACGGTGAAGTCGATCTTGCCGGTCCGTACACGCTGGAGGTGTCCTCGCCAGGACTCGAGCGGAAACTGCGCCGCCCCGCCCACTTCATCAAGTCGATTGGGCGAGAGGTGGCGATCTCCACACACACCGACATCGATGGCAGCCGCACCCACCGGGGGGTGCTGGAGGCAGCCGACATGGACTCCTGCGTCCTCGCCGTCGGAGATGAACGAACCACACTCCCAATGAGCGAGATTGCGTCGGCGAAGACCGTGTTCCGCTGGGAGCGGAACGCCAAGCCGGGGAAGACGCGGCGCAAGGAGGCAACCCGATGAAGATGGACTTTGCAGTGATGGAGGCGCTCGAGCTCCTCGAACAGGAACGCGGGGTACCGGTCGAAACGATCCTTGACGCGCTCGCCAACGCGCTCGTGTCCGCCTACAAGCGCAGCCCCGGAGCCGCCGAAGAGGCCCGCGTCGTGATCGATCCGAACGCCGGAGATATCACCGTGTACGCACAGGAACTCGACGAAGAGGGCGATGTCGTCAAGGAGTGGGAGGACACTCCCGACGACTTCGGACGGATCGCCGCGCAAACGGCCAAGCAGGTGATCCAGCAGCGCCTTCGGGACGCCAAGCGGGAGCAGGTCTTCGACATCTACGAGGGTCGCGAAGGCGACCTCGTTACCGGCATCGTCCAGCAGGTCGACCACCGGTACGCGATCCTCGACCTGGGTGATGCAGAAGCCCTCATGCCGGGTTCCGAACGCATCCCCTACGAGCGGCTCGACCGTGGCAACAGGGTCAAGGGTTTGATCATCGAAGTGCGCGGCGAGACCAAGGGTCCACAGATCGTCGTCAGTCGCAGCCACCCGGATTTCATTCGCAAGCTGCTCAACCTCGAAGTTCCCGAACTGCTCGACGGCACCGTCGAGATCAGGGCGATCGCCCGTGAGCCCGGACATCGGACCAAGATCGCCGTCTGGTCGAACGATCCCAACGTCGATCCGAAGGGTGCGTGTGTAGGTGCTCGCGGATCACGCGTTCGTCAGGTCGTCAACGAGCTGCGGGGCGAAAAGGTGGACGTCGTACAGTGGCGCGAGGACCCGAAGCAGTTTATCGCCGAGGCCCTCGGCCCGGCCAAGGTGCAAGAAGTGCGCATCACCGAGGAGGACAAGTCCGCCGTGGTGATCGTCTCGGATCATCAACTGTCCCTTGCCATCGGCCGTGAAGGTCAAAACGCCCGCCTGGCAGCGAAGCTGACCGGGTACCGCATCGACATCCGATCGGAAACCGAGGATGCAGGTGGCGAACTGCCCGGCGTCGAGTCCGTCCCGACCGAGGCCGCGACCGAGGCTGCGGCCGAGGTCGTCGATGCGGCGGCAGAGCCGGTGGCGGCCGAGGAAGCGAGCGAGACTCCGGTCGAAGAAGCACCACCCGAGGAGACACCGG